>JAGNEZ010000022.1 GCA_018003015.1 Phycisphaerae bacterium
AGCCCGCAATGCGGCAGCCCGATGCTCGCACCGCAAGCGAACACTGCGTCGTTTACACAGGATTGGCATATACTTGGCCGAAATAAAGCCTTGCCGATGGCCGAATCCTTAGCGTTGTAGTACTAGCTAGATCGAACTCGGACATATGACCATCCTGTCTTGCCGGGATGCCCTTGAAGCCGGGTCCCAGGTCTAATATCGGTGCGGAATCGGCCGGGCTTAGGGCGGAGCCACGAGAATTGGCTTGGGGAGGCGGTTATAGGGACGAACGGCGAGTGGTGGCGAGGGGATGGAAGACGCGCAGGTTGGCGGGGGCGGTTGCGGCTATCGGACCTGGCCTCGCCTTGACACCGTACCCTGCGAACTTAGAATCCACCGGCATGATCACCAGCCGTTCAGCATGGGCGTTATGTCTGGGGCTGTTGTCCTGTGCGGGTCTGACGGCTTGCCGATCGACCGGTCCGGACCACATGCCTCGCGAACCGGAGCGAGTCCAGATGCTCGCGCTGATGCTGCCCTCGGAGATCAGGATTCAGCCCTTCACGCGGATCAAGAGCTTCAACGAGGATGAGATTCCGGATGGCATTCTGGCGGTTGTCCGCCCGATTGACCAGTTCAAGGACCCGGTCAAGGCCGTCGGGCTGTTCTACTTCGAGTTGTGGAGCTACCGCGACGGCTCCAACGACCGGAAGGGTGAGCGACTGGAGTTCTGGGAGAAGACGCTGGGCAGTGCCGAGGACGTCAGGCAGTACTGGACGCGAGCCCAGATGTATGAGTTCCAGCTCGCCTGGACGCAAGGTGCGGGTGTGATCAAGCCGGATCAGAAGTACCTGTTCACGATCACTTATCGCACGCCGTGGGACACGACCATGCAGGACGAGCATATTCTCCAGTTCCACCAGGGTGGGGATGCCGCTGTGGAGCGGGTAGTCAAGCCTGGGAAGGAAGCCAAGTAGCCGTCCACAGCCCGGGCCTTGCGTGTCAAGGAGAGAAGATTATGAAGCCCGCCAGCCTTGGTGCTCTGTTTATTTCCGCGGTGAGCCTGTTGCTGCTGGGATGCGCCGAGAAGCTGACCTATCCGCGATGGGAGACGATCCATGACGGGATGAGCCCGGAGGCGGTCGAAGCGACGCTTGGGGTGCCTTGGCACAAGACGGATAAGATGTGGCTCTACTCCGATGACGAGAGGGGCATCTACGCTCACATCTACTTTGACGGCGACAAGGTCATCAGCAAGAAGTGGACGAGCCCTGAGGAAGGCATCAAGGGTAAGAGCCCGAACGTGAACAAGCCCGGCGAGGCCGAGGAAGTCAAGGTTCAGGAGTTGGATATTCAGAAGTAGCCCGGGGGTCTGCCCCGACCGACTGCAATGTTAAGATCCCATCGTCTCTTGACCGTTGACATTGACGGCACCCTGGTTGACTCGCACGGTGAGATTCCGGACCGGAATCGAGCCGCGCTTCACGCCGCTCATGAGGCTGGACTGCGGGTGTGCCTGTGTACCGGTCGTTCGCTGGCCGAGACCCGATCGGTGCTTGACCGGCTGGACCTAGACCTGGATGCAGCCGTCCTGGTGTTTGGGGCGATCGTCTGGGATCTCCGCGAGCATCGGACGCTGTTGCGGTCGCATCTGCCGACGGACACGTCGGCGCGGCTGGTCCGGTTTTTCACCCGGCGGCGTGATCCCATTCTCATGCTGTTTGACGTATCGGAGGGTGGGGTGGACTACCGGCTGGTTCGCGGGGAGGGCAATGTTGAGGCCTATGAGGGCTGGATCCGCCGGAGCCCGGCGGTGACCGAGCGAATCGAGGCCTGGACGCCGGAGATCGGGCAGCCCATTCGCATTGGGGTGATCCAGGAGCCGTCCTGCATTGAGGAGACCATGCAGGCTCTCGGCCGGGAGTTTTCTGCCGAGGAGGTCAAGTACAACGCGATCTACGCTCCGAACTACGGTTTGCACGTGGTGGAGTGTTTCGCGCCGCAGGTCAGCAAATGGCACGGTATCGGCCACCTGCTGCGTTTGTGGGGGATTGCGCCGGCGGAAGTGGTGGCGGTGGGTGACGACATCAACGACGTGGAGATGATCGCCGGGGCCGGGCTAGGTGTAGCCATGGGCAACGCGATCGATGCGGTGCGTGCGGTGGCCAAGTGGCAGGTCCCCACCAACGACGAGTGCGGTATGGCCGTTCTGGTTGATGCGCTCCTCAGCGGCAAGGTGCCCGGCGAGAAGACATGACCAGATTGATATAGATCCTTTAGCCTCTTTAGCACTCCTAACAACGAGAGTGTTTCACCGGTGGCCGAGCCCGCCCCGAGGAAGCGAGCAGGGGATGGCCGCCGGGCACCACTCCCACGATGCGGACCGCCGAGCCGATCGGCGGGAGCGCGGATGCCATGTGGGGCTTTGCCCTTCGCGTCCCCCCGGGAAGCGTTTCTTCTCGACCAGCCTATCGACGATGGGCTTGGCGCACAGGCCGGGCACGGCCGCATTGCCGAAGTGCTCGATTCGTCGAACCAGATCTGCGGGCAGGCACGAGAGCAGGTGGGTCCGCTCCTGCTCGAACATCTCGGGCCAGCGGGGATCGTGCGGGATGATGGCCACATCTTCCTTGGCCGCGCGGGCGATCTTCTCTTCGAGTGTCTCCATCTGTTTCTCTGAAGCCCCCATCGACTGCCGGGCATTGACACCCCTCTATCACTCTCATGGCACCTTTCGCGTCTCGCGGTGCCTACGGTGATTCGGCTCGCAGCTCTGGGGCCGCTGCCGAGCCGGCGGAGCGGTGGCGTTGCCGCCGGACCGTGAGCCGGGTAGATTGGTGGCGGCCGGTCCGGGTTCCAGCTGATGACGGAGGTTGCATGTCCAAGAGCATTCGGTACGCATCGATTCTGATCCCAGCGTTGGCCGCGACCGTTGGGCTCGCGAGGCCGGCGGGGGCCGTGGAGGACCGGATCACTGTGGCGTTACAGGCCTTCGATCTCCGGCACGTACGGCTGCTCGACGGGCCGGTCAAGGCGAGCCTGGAGGCGAACCGCAAGTACCTCCGGGAGCTTGATTCCGACCGGCTGTTGTATGTTTTCCGGGTGAACGCCAAGCTAGACGCACCTGGCAAGCCGCTGGGCGGCTGGGAGAAGCCGGACTGCGAGCTCCGCGGGCATTTCGTTGGCCACTATCTGACCGCCTGCGCCCTCATGTATGCGGCGGCCGGGGATGAGGTGCTCAAAGCCAAGGCCGGCGCCATGGTTGCGGAGCTGGCCAAGTGTCAGCAGGCGCTGGGCGGGGAATACCTGTCGGCCTTTCCGGAGGGCTTTTGGGACCGGCTTGAATTGCCGGATCAGAAGCACCCGTGGGCGCCGTACTACACCATCCACAAGATCATGGCCGGCCTCTATGACATGCACGCGCTTTGCGGCAACGAGCAGGCTCTCGAGGTCCTCAAGGGGATGGCCGCCTACTTCAGAAAGCGTATTGACAAGCTGAGCGACGTGCAGTTCGACCGCATTCTGACCGTTGAGTTTGGGGGCATGTCGGAGGTTCTGCACGACCTCTACTCGGTGACCGGCGATGAGCAGCACCTGGCCCTGGCTCATCGCTTTGATCAGGCCTCGTTTCTCGGCCCGCTGGCCCTGGAGCACGACAACCTCAGCCGGATCCACGCCAACACCCAGATTCCCAAGATTTGCGCGGCCGCCCGGCGGCACGAGCTGACCGGCGACGGCCGTTACCGCACGATCGTCGAGTACTTCTGGGATCGGATTGTGAACACCCGCTCCTACGCCACGGGCGGCAGCACCGAAGGTGAGTTTTGGCCTGAGCCGAACAAGCTAGCGAAGCCGCTCACTCAGTCCAACATCGAGACCTGCACGACGTACAACATGCTCAAGGTCAGCCGCTACCTGATCGGCTGGACCGGGGAGGCCAAGTACGCCGACTACTACCAGAAGGCCTGGCTCAACGGCATTCTGGGCACGCAGGACCCGGCGGACGGCATGCTCATCTACTTCACGCCTCTTGCCACCGGTGGTCGAAAAGTATGGGGTACGCCCGACGACTCCTTCTGGTGCTGCTATGGCACGGGCATCGAGTCGTTCGCCAAGCTGGCCGACAGCATCTACTTCCACGACGAGGACGGTCTGTACGTCCATCTGTTTGTGCCATCCGAAGTGAACTGGGAGGAAACGGGGGTGCGGGTGCGGCAGGAGACTCTCTTCCCGGAGAAGCCCGAGACGACGCTGCTTGTTCAGGTGCAATCGCCGATCACCGGCAAGCTTCATGTGCTGGTGCCCTTCTGGGCGACGCAGGGTGTTGAGGTCAAGATCAACGGCCAGCGGGTCGAGGTCGAGGCCAAGCCGGTGACCTACCTGACTCTCGACCAGACCTGGAACGACGGCGACAAGGTCGAGATTCGCATGCCGATGTCGCTGACCGCCTGTCCCATGCCGGACGATCCGGAACTGGTCGGGTTGCTTTACGGGCCGCTGGTGCTGGCTGGCCTGACCGAGGACCCGGACGCGTACTTTCTGGGCGATGCCAAGCACCCGGCCGCCTGGATCGAGCCGATCGAGCCGCGGGCGGGCACGTCGTTGACTTTCCGCACCACTGGCCAGCCGGAGGACATCACCTTCATTCCGCTGAACCAGGTGATCAAGCAGGCGTATGGCGTGTACTTCCCGACGGTCACCAAGGGCAGCCCGCGGCACAGGGTGCTGACGGCCAAGGCCGAGGCCCGGCGGAAGCGAGAGCGGGGCATGGTGGACCGGGTGTATCCCGATGACGACGTCACGGAGCCGACCCACAACCTCAAGGTGGGCAACTCCAAGGCCGGGCCGCACCAGGGCCGTCGTTTCCGCCATGCGGAAGGAGGCGAAGGCTGGTCTTGGGATCTCAAGGTCCTGCCGGATGCCCCGATGGTGCTGGTGTGCGTCTACTGGGGCGACGATGTTGGACCGCGGACCTTCGACATTCTCGTGGGCGACAGGGTCATTGCCACGCAATCGCTGAACAAGGACAAGCCCGGCGAGTTTTTCGACGCGGAATATGCCGTCCCTGAGGATCTGACCAGGGGCAAGGAGGAGATCACGGTGCGCTTCCGCCCGCACGAGAAGAACATCGCTGGTGGTGTGTTTGAATGCATGACGAGGAAGCGGTAAGTGGAGGGGTGCGGGTGAGAAAGCAAAGGACAGCCAAGCCTGTGATCGACTGATGGAGCATGCTCACCTGGCTTTGGACCATCCTGACGGTAGGCTGTGAAGCGGCGGCGGTCGTGGCGATCCTGTCGATTCTTCGCCGGCCGCGTGAGCCGCGTGCGATGCTGGCCTGGATTCTCGCCCTGCTGCTCCTTCCGGGTCTCGGGCTGGTGCTTTTCCTCGCGCTTGGTGAACCCCGGCGTGACTGGCACCGTCTGCGTCGGCGCCGCAGTCGCCGGCGTATCCGAGCCGTGTCGACCGACCCGACGAATCCTCCACAGGCCAAGTACTTCTTCACCCCCGCGGAGGCTCCGGAGGGACTACAACCGCTGGTCAAGCTGACCGACCGATTGGCCGCCTCGTTCCCGATCGGCGGCAACGTGGTGACGCTCTTTCACGATGCGGACGAGACCTATGACCAGCTCGAGGCTGCGATCCGGGGTGCCCGCTCTCACGTTCATCTGGAGTATTACATTTTCCAACCCGACCAGACGGGCCGGCGGTTTGCGGCGTTGCTCATTGAGAAGGCCCGCGAGGGGGTGCACTGCCGGCTGCTGCTTGATTTTGTCGGCTGCTGGCGGCTGTCGGGGCGGTTCATCCGGCCGCTCAAGGACGCCGGCGTCCAGGTTGCCTTCTGCCTGCCGGTGGTTCCCTGGCGAAGCCGATGGCGGGCCAACTTCCGCAATCACCGCAAGATCGTGGTCATCGACGGTCAGATTGGTTTCACTGGCAGCCAGAACATTGGTGACGAGTATCGCGGGCGCAAGCGCCGCAAGTATGGGCCCTGGCGTGACACGCACCTTCGCATTGTGGGCCCGGGGGTTCGCGATCTTCAGGAGGTTTTCGCCCGCGACTGGCACTACACGACCAAGAAGAGCCTCCTTGACGATCGTCACTTTCCTCGGAACGAGGCGGCCGGATCCCACGTTGTCCAGGTTGTCCCTTCCGGGCCGGACCAGCGTGAGGATGTCATGCACCAGCTGCTGTTTGCCGCGGTCAGTGCCGCCCGCGAGTCGATTTCCATCATCACCCCCTACTTCGTTCCTGACCGGGCGATGATTCTCGCCCTGCGGTCGGCGGCCTTCCGCGGCGTCCAGGTTCGGCTGCTGGTTCCGGCCTGCTCGGACCACCGTATCGTCCTATGGGCGGGGAGGAGTTTCTACAACGACCTGATTGGCTCCGGCGTACAGATCTACGAGCATGATCACACCATGCTTCACTCGAAGGTCATGGTGATTGACCGAAGCTGGGCGATGGTGGGATCGGCGAATGTCGATGAGCGCAGTTTTCGCGTGAACTTTGAGTTGACCACGATCCTGTACAGTACCGATCTGGCCGATGACTTGTACCGTGATTTCGAGACGCTTCGCGCCCAATCGCGGCACATCAAGCGCAGGAGCGTGTCGAGCCGTTCAACGGGTGAGAGTCTTCTCCTCGGTCTTGCCCGTCTCGCTTCTCCGCTGCTCTGAGCCGGTGGAGGGCAGTGGCCAGGACAGGCCGTACAGGAGCTGCACCGCCTTGCTCAATTCGCCGGGATTGCCCGCAGTCTGTTCGGCGTCTCGCCTCCCCCGCACCCGGTTTTGGCTGTCATCATGTCCCGGTCTATATCCGGAGGTTGACGGCGAGCCCACGGCCCTCACGACGGCCGCCAGTCTGGCCAGATCCGCGACGGACAGTGTCTCGCGAGGCGGTTCGTTGTCCGCCGATTGCGGATCGGTCAAGGCCTGCATGACCTTGCTGAGCAGAAGCATCTGCCCGCCGTCGGTGATCTGGCGACGATACTCGGCGGGCAGGCAGCCCAGCATGGCGGCCGTCAGCTGTGATGCCACCACTGGTCGCAGGCAGCGTTCGAGTTGGCGGGCGTATCGTTTCAAGGCGGCCGCGGACACGCCGTACCGTTCGGTCAGCTTCAGTCGTCTGGCCATAGCCTCCTCGGTCGCACAGCCTTTTGGCCGTGACAGAATCAGCCGATCCAGCCGGCAGCGGACCCTGATCGGCACTTTCCGATGCACGGCCGATCGGGCGAGGGCTGGTGTCACGGAGATCGTCTTCATGGTCGGCTGAGCCTCCACTTTACAGAACACGTCCGATGTCCCGGTGTGGGTGGAGATGCGATTGGCCAGTGGTCTCACGACGGCGAGGGGCGACTGGGCGTCCTTTCAGGCCGTTGCCGCCGGGACTATAGCTCCCTGATTCTGTTGGAACGGCGCGCATGGCCGGCCGATTCTCCTGGGTTTCTGGGGTCTTCTCCGGGCATTTCTCGCGTTGCGTTTTCTCCCCGCGGCCAAGATACTGTGCAGAGCCAAAGGGATGGAGTCCGGAGATGCCGTCTGCCGCGACAGGAGAGACTCTGATGAAGCGCATGGTGACGTTGTGGATTGTGAGCGTTGTGCTGGCCGCGGCCTGGGCGGCGTTGAGCAGTGCTGGCATGGCCGAGCCGCCGGCCAGCGCGAAGGCGTTCGACTTTGAAGAGGCGTCTCGTGATGTGCCCAAGCCGCGGGAGCTGTACCCGTTGGTCAAGCAGGACATGGTCGCGATGGACCTGCAGATCCTCTCGGACGAGGTTATGCCCAGCGACAGTGATCCGTCGAGGAGGCTCCGCAAGATCACGGGCCGCTTCAACAGCATCGAGATGGAGGACAAGAAGTGGAGTCACCCATTCACGCTCTTCACGCCCGCGGACAACACGGTGAATGAGGCGCCCGAGCGCAAGGGGAGGGTTGTGATCGTCACGTCGCCGGGTTGGGTCTCGTATCCCGGGCACGTCGAAATGTACGGCGAGCCGATCGTCACTCGAACCGGCTATCCGACCATGGTTGTCTTGAGTCCGGGCGTTTACGCCGACGGTCGCGACATCGAGGCGGACATCGCCGTGCTATCACGGATGCGGCAGAAGACGGGCAAGAACTACTACAACATGAACTGCCAGCTGGGATTGGTTTACATCCAGGCGATGAACGTTCTCGAGAAGGTGCTGAATCTCGACACGGTGAAGGCGGTCATTGGCGGTCACTCCAAGCGGGGGCGCAGTGCGACGGTCACTGCGGCCATGGACGGGCGGGTCGCCGGGGTGGTGATCATGGGCAACGAGGGCGTCTACCGCACCGACCGGCTCGAGCCGCACCTGAGTTTCCATCACGCCTTTTTCCAGGAACAGGTCAACGTACCGGTGCTTTACATCGGGGCGACGAACGAAGGCGGCTACAAGATGTTCAACGTCAACATCATGCAGGAGCGGCTGCAGCGGCCGATGACCATCGAGCTGATTCCGAACTACCATCACTACAACTTCGAGGAGAAGCAGTACATTGACTTCATGATGTGGGTCAGCCATGTGTTCGACGGCCGGGCGATCACCCGGATCACCGAGTACGAGCATGAGCGTCGCAGCGGGGTCAATGTCTACCGGGCCAAGATCGAGAGTCAGGCGAAGATTCGGCTGGTGCGTGTCTGGTATGTCTATGCGACGAACGCCACATGGAGAGACCTGATGTGGTATGACTGGCTGATGGAGAACCGGGGCGAGTACTATGAAGCCCGGGTGCCCGGGGCCATGCCCGATGCCTTCATGATCGAGGTAGCAGACACGGCACAGGGCATTCCGGGCTACGTGACGAGCCTGCCGCGGAAGCTGACGGATGCGCCGGTCGTCGAGCGCGATCCGAACAAAGCCGGGTGGATGGGTCCGCCGGACAGGCAAGAGGGGAACGGGAGATGATGAGGGGCGATACGGAGCGGCGTGGCGGCACGCGCGGCTCGTCGACCGCGAGGTCAGCCTTGTCGTATCTGCCGCGTAGACAGCAGCAGCCCGTCTCGGTTGTCGCGGCGACGGCAGCGCGATAGGCTGAGCACGGTCTTGTAGGCATCCCTCCACGGTCATGAGAAGGAGGCAAAGCAATGCACAATCCCTTGCCGCGTTTTGACGCCGAGGCGTCGGCCGTCAGTCGTCGCCGTTTTCTTGCCACCGCGTCGTACGGAGCCCTGGCCGCGCTGGGCGTTGAGCGGATTGGTCTCGGGCCGGCGGGGACGGCGATTGCCGCACTGACCTCGGCGCCGGCTTCCGCAGCGGCGTCCTCGTCCCGGGGGCGGTTCAAGTACATCGGCTGGCAGGTAGGCGTCACCTATCAGGCGAAGGCACCCGGCGGGCTGACCCGCGACGAGATGATGCGTCTGGTGGACGACATGGTCCGTTATCGCATGAACCTGCTGAGCCTGCAGATGATCAGTTACACCTACTTCGACCCCCATCACGACGGCTACTGCTGGCCGGTGAAGAACCCCAAGCTGAGGCACCTATGGGATTCCACCGCGATCAACAGCCGGCCGGAAACGGAGTATGTTCGCGAGGTGATCGAGGCGGCGGCCCAGCGGGGCATTGAGGTGCAGATGATCATGAACTGGGGCATCTGGAATCCCGACAAGCTCCGCCGGGGCTATCCGGACGCCGCCCACTACGAGAAGCGTCCCCAAGCCGGCCAGCCGCCGTCCAAACCGAGCTGGACTTTCTGCCCGGACGCGCCGGGCTCGTGGCAGGCGGGTCTTGACGAGATCGCCGACCTGCTGGGCTACTACTCCCATCCCAACTTGACCAGCTACGTCTTCGAACACTTGGCGTCCTGTGACTGCTTCTGCCCCCACACGCAGAGGCAGTATCAGGCCGACACGGGTAAGCTCCTGTTGGAGGCAACGGAGGACGATCGCTATGCCTGGGCCAAGCGGCACATTGGCGGGCTGTTGAAGAAGTACGTGGAGCACATTCGCCATATCCGGCCCAAGATGGGCGTGTGGCTGCACACCTCGTGTGCGAAGGACTGGGGGCACGATCCGAAGATGCTGCCGGGCTGCGGCTTTGACTACCTGCTGCCGCACACGTTTCATTTTCCCATTGCCAAGGAGAGGTTCTATGAGAAACTGCGTTCCCTGGAGCCGAACCGCTGCGTGCTGCACTTCTCCGCCCGGGACGTTCGCCCCACCAACTATCGACTATGGATTCAGACACCGGAGAGCATTGCCGAGCGGACCGGCTGGGTGCTTGATTATCCGGGGAAGAACATTGCGGGGGTGCTTTTCTACAATCCGAACGCGATGTCGCCGCGGAACATCCAAGCGGTCTATGAACAGACCAAGCGGTTCGACGGGTGAGTTGCAGGTCGTCCTGATGGTCTTGGCCGTGGCGTGGCTGGTACCGGCCGGCCCGGGCATGGCCGCTACGGCAACACAACCGGCCTCGGCTCCGTTCAACTTTGAGGAAGCCAGCCGCAACGTGCCCAAGCCGCGGGAGCTCTATCCGCTGGTCATGCGGGACATGGTTGCGATGGACCTGAGCATTGTCTCCGACGAAATCGTCGCGAGCGACACCGAACCCAAGAAGAGACTGCGCAAGATCACCGGCCGTTTCCACAGCCTCGAACTGGAGAACCAGAAGTGGTTTCACTCATTCGTCATTTTCACGCCAGCCGATGACTCACTTTCTGAAGGGAATCAGCGGCGTGCCAAGGCGGTCATTGTTGCGGGGCCCTGCGCGGTTGCCCACCCGGCGCACGTCAGTCTGTACGGCGAACCGATCGCCGCGCGGACCGGTTATCCGACCATGATCATGGCGGGGCTGGGTGTCTACGCCGAGGGCGGTGAAAGGGAAGTAGACATTGCGGTGCTGGAGAGGATGCGGAAGAAGACGGGCAAGGACTACTACAACATGAACTGCCAGCTGGCCCTGGTCTACATGCGGGCGATGGACGTGCTCGAGAAGACGCTGGGGTTTGACGCGGTGAAGACCGTCATCGGCGGCCACTCCAAGTGGGGACGCAGCGCCACGGTCGCGGCGGCCATGGATTCGCGGGTTGCCGGGGTGGTGATCATGGGCAACGAGAGTGTCTACCGCACCGATCAGATTCAGTGGCACCTGAGCTTTCATCACGCCTTCTTCCAGGAGCAGGTTGACGTACCGGTGCTTTACATCGGGGCGACGAACGAAGGCGGCTACAAGATGTTCAACGTCAACCTCATGCAAGAGCGGCTGAAGCGGCCGATGACCATCGAGCTGATCCCCAACTACCATCACTCGAACTTCGACGAGAAGCAGTACCTTGACTTCATGATGTGGGTTAGCCACGTGTTCGACGGCCGGCCGATCACGCGGATCACTGAGCCCCGGCACGAGCGCCGCGATCGAGTCAATGTTTATCAGGCGAAGATCGAGAGCGAGGCGAAGATCCGGCTGGTCCGTGCCTGGTACGTTTACGCGACCAACGCGACCTGGAGTGACCTGATGTGGTACGATTGGCTCATGGAGAAGCGCGGCGACCACTACGAAGCCAGGGTCCCGGGGGCCATGCCTGACGCTTTCCTGATCGAGGTAGCCGACACGGCCCGAGGCATTCCGGGCTACGTCACCAGTCTTCCGCAGAAGCTAACGGACGCTCCGGTCATTGAACGGGACCCGAACAAAGCCGGGTGGATGGGTCCGCCGGACAGGCAGAAGGAGAGCCGGTGATGGTGGCCCCAGCGGGTCACAGATTCAGGGAGGCGCACTTGGCGAGTTCGACGGGGTTGCTGTGCAGGGGGCTCTCGGTATGGCCCTCGAATGCGGCATCGATGGCGGCGATGATGGCCTCGGCGCTGAGCAGTTCGGGGAGGACAACGTAGTCGGCTCCCAGCTCGTAAAGTCTGGTTGCCTGCTCGATGGAAGTCGCGGTCACGATAATCTTGGCCTGGGGGTTGACTCGGCGCAGCATCTTCAGCAGGTGGGCGTTGTCGATTCCGCGGAGGAAATCGTCGGAGATGGGAACCACCAGGGCTTTGGCGTTTTCCACCCCGCCGTGTTCCAGCGTATCCAGGTGGCTGATATCGCCATAGGTGAAGGGCACGCCCAGGGCATTGAGCTGATCGCGGAGGCGGGGATTGAAGTCGATCACGGCCACGGGCAGATCGCGATTGCGCAGTTTGTGGACGAGGAATGCGCCGGTGCGAAAGCAACCCACCAGCATGACGGCGTTGTCGCCCTCCGGGCTCGTCGGCACCGAATCGGAGGGTGTGCGGCGAGCCCACCCGCGCTTGCTCATCCACCGCATGGTGTGGAGGGCGATGGGATGGCTGAACTGCAGCAGATAGGTGGACAGTGTTGAGGTGACCAGCAGGAGGATGATCACCAGCGACACCGAATCTGAAGCGATGTGCCGGTACTGTGTAGCCCCGAGCAGCACCACGACCAGGCCGAATTCGCCGGTCTGGGACAGATGGATGGCGCTCAAGATTCCGACGCGGTCGTCGTAACCCACGATGCGGACTGCGGGCCAGACGGTCAGTACCCGGCTGGCGATGACCATGAGGACGATTGCCGCCGCCAAGGCGGCTTGCCCGCCGGCGGGGATCTCCAGGAGCATACCCAGGGACACGAAGAAGAGGGTAACGAAGAAATCGCGCAACGAACGGACCTTGGCCACCACGTCGATCGTGTAGGGGTACTGAGCGATGCTGACTCCCGCGATGAGGGCTCCCATCGCCTCGGAGAAACCAAGCAGGATGGCGGCATAACAGACCATGAAACACCAGCTAATCGCGCTGAGGAGCAGGACTTCCGGCGTCTTGGCCACCCATTTGAACAGCAGGGGCAGGACGAAGCGGCTGATCGCGATTGCCCCTACCAGCAACACCAGCCCTTTGAGCATGGCCAGTCCCATGACCGCGATGGGCAGGGAACCGGCTTTGCCCAGGCTGGGCTGAATGGCCAGCACGGCGATGGCCAGCACGTCTTGAAGGAGCAGCACGCCCAGCGTCACCCGACCCGGCAGCGTGCCCAGTTCGCTGCGATCGCTGAGCAGCTTGACGGTAATCATCGTGCTGGAGAACGCTCCGGCGATCCCGAGATAGGCGCTCTGCATCGAACCGACGCCCATGAGCCGGCACACGGCGAAGACCAGCACATACGAGCCGACCACCTGTACGGCGGTGATGGCCGCGGCCTTTCGGCCGGTAGCCAGGAGTTGTCGGAGGTCGATTTCCAGGCCGACGATGAACAGGAGGAATGCCAATCCCAATCGGGCGAGCGTCTCGATGGGGGCCGTATCGGCGACCCATCCGAGGCCGAGCTTGGGGCCGATGGCGACGCCTGCGGCGATGTAAGCCAGCAGCAACGGCTGTCGAGCCACGCGGGCGAGGTAGGCCAGCATGGTGGCGGCGACGATGGCCAGGCCGATGGCAATGGCGAGATCTCCGTGACTGGTGGGCGCTGCCCCGGACGAGGAGTCCAACAGGAGGGGGCAGACATGATGCAAGGCGTACCCTGGCATGGGGGGCATGATACCCGTGGGTATTCGGCAGCGTCCAGTTCGCGGACACGATCTGAGGAGGAGACGGAGGCGAGATGGCAGCGGAGTGGCGGGTTTACGGATGGCGGCCGTGGTAGCCGGCATCCGCGTTCTGGAGGATGGCGTCGCGGCGACCAGCCATGTCCATCAGATCCTCGTCCCTGAGGGAGAATGGATGGCGGCCGTTGTCGAAGGTCAGAACGCTGCCGTCGGTATAGAGGACGTTGACGCGTCTAGCCTGATGGTTGGTTCGCCGCCAGGCGGGATCCACGGTCACCACCGAGTTCATGTCCAGGGCCAGGGCCATGGCCCGGCCACCTTTGGTGTTCAGGCCCAGGTTTTCGACTCTGCCGCGCCGGTCGGTCTCGTCGAGTTGGCGATACAGAAACGAGCAATAACCGGGCGCCGGTCGGCGGCCTCGGACCTTAGCCAGTTCCTCCTGCGGGTCGCTGCTGTCGTCGGCCGGACAGTACATGAGTTCGGGGTAAGCCAGGGCGCGATTCATGAGCAGGCCCAGGGCCATGTAGGAGGTTGCGGGATTCTGCGGTCCGGTCCAGATCTGATTCGTGGCCAGGGCCCCATCGTTGGCCTCCAGTGCCATCCCCAGGGCTTTCACATCCGGCCCATGGGGAATGGTCCCCTTGTGTTCCTGGGCATAGGCTTCAATGGCTGCGCCGATCTGGTGCAGGCTGCTCTTGCAGGTCACCATGCGGGTCTGCTCTCGCGCCCGAGTCAGCGAGGGGACCAGGATCGCGATCAGGAGAGCGACGATTCCGACGACCACGAGGAGTTCGATGAGGGTGAAGCCGCACGGTGGGCGAGGAGCGGAGCCGCGTTTGCGAACCGTGGCGAACAGCGAATGGCGCCTGTTTCTCATTTGGTCCCCACCGGCTGGGCGGCCGTGTTATCCAGCATTCGCTGCAGTGCCACCCGAGCGTCGTGTCGTGTCTTGTCGTCCACGGTGATACGGTTGACCACGCGGCCCGCGGCGAGTTCGTCGAGCACCCACAACAGGTGGGGCAGATCGATGCGGTACATGGTCGAACAGAGACATTGGATTCCCGCCAAAGATCGAATGTGCTTGTGCCCGGCGAACCGGCTGGCCATCCGATTCACCAGGTGGATTTCCGTGCCCACTGCCCAGCGCGAGTTTTCCGGGGCCTCGGTCAGCACCTTGATGATGTACTCCGTACTGCCGGCCAGATCCGCCTTCTGAACCACCTCCCATCGGCACTCGGGATGAACCACGATCCTGCAGGCCGGATCGGACCGGCGGATGTCGTCGCACTGTTTCTCGGTGAACAGCTGGTGCACGCTGCAGTATCCCTGCCAGAGGATGAAGCGGGCCGCTCGGATCTGTTCATCGGCGAGCCCACCTTGTTCTTCATCCGGGTTGTACAAGATCATCGTGGACAGGGGGTGGTTCATTGAATACGCCGTGTTCCGACCGAGGTGCTGGTCGGGCAGGAAGAGGGCTTTTTCGCCTTGTTCCAGGGCCCATTGGAGCACCTGGCGAGCGTTGGAACTGGTGCAGCATGCGCCTCCATGCCGGCCGCAGAAGGCCTTGATGCTCGCCGCGCTATTCACGTAGGTGATGGGGATGATCCGGTCGGACGTGGCCGCGGTGAGGCGCTCCCATGCGTCCTCGACCTGTTCAAGCCGAGCCATGTCGGCCATGCTGCAGCCGGCGGACAGGTCGGGCAGGATGACGGCCACATCTGGCTCGGTGAGGATATCGGCGGATTCCGCCATGAAATGCACGCCGCAGAACACCACGTAACGGGCGTTTTTCTGTTGGCCGGCCAGCTGGCTGAGTTTGAGGCTGTCGCCGGTGAAATCGGCGAACCGGATGACCTCATCCTGCTGGTAATGGTGACCCAGGATGACGAGTCGATCGCCGAAGGCTTGCTTGTGGGCGAGGACTTGTCCGGTCATCTCCGCGGTCGACAGGCGGTCGTAGTGGGGCGACAGTGGGGGCTGATGCAGGAACATGATCACCCTCGGTGGCGCGGAGACGCGCCCTCGCTCTGTCCGGGCGCGGAAGACCGCTCCTCCTGCGCCGGGCAATTGACCATTGGGGCCCTCACAGCGGAACCAGGGTCATGCTACCGCTGCGATGGGCAGGCGGCAAGACCATCGCGGCTCCGCCCCTTCGGAATTGACTGGCACGGTCCCGCCTGGCTCGTTGACTGCACGATGCGCAGCGCAGGCAGACCGTCCGGGCCTGCAGCCGCGTTTGGCACTGCTTCCGCCCTGCCGCCGGCGTCGGCCGGTTTGAGCACTGCCCCGGCCGCCCGTGATTCCGCGATGTGCTCTCTGAACGCCTTCCATCGCCGAGCACCGAGATTCTTGTAGTCCCCTTTCTCCGCCAGCACGAAGTCGCTGTCCACGGCCATGACCTCGGTGTAGCGAATCGAGTAGTGCTTGTTGGCGGCCATAGCTGCGGCGTCACCCGGTGCCACGCGTGCCAGCCAGCCATTGGAGAGTGTCCGGTCCTGAGCCAGGACCGTCTCACCGGCCTCTGTCCAGGCGGCCGCATCCATCCGGTCGACGTCCTCCACCCGCCGGGCGTACTCGCTCGACAGGGGGAACCCCGCCCGGGCATTCACCCGCCAGTGGAAGGTGCGTTGCAGTGTCCGGATGTACAGATCCGTCGGCGTGTCGAACTTGAGGCAAGAGGCGCAGAAGTAGTTGTCCATCGCATCCATCTTGCGGTAGTCGATCAGGTTACCCAGTTTGCAGATCGTGTAGCTCTTGGTGCCCGGAAAAGGAAAGAAGATGGCCCAGCGCATGCGGCCGGGGCGGATTCGAGCCATCAAGTCAATGGTTTCTTCCATCATCTCGCGCGTCTCATAGGGCAACCCGAACATCAAGAAGGCGGAGGTGTGCAGCCCGTACTGGTGACACAGATCGAAGGCGTCGGCAATCGCCTGATTGGACATATGCCGTTCGAGGATCTTCCTGCGGAGTGTCTCGCTGCCGCTTTCCACTCCGAACTTGACGATCATGCACGGCGACTCGGAGAGTGCCTTGGCGAGCGGTTCGGTCAGAGTCTGGACGTGGGCGTTGAGAACCAGGGGAACACCCACGCCCGCGTCGGTATAGGCTTTCACGAATTCCATGCAGTAGGACTTGTTCAGGGTGAACAGATCATCATCGAGGATGAAGGTCTCGATGGAGGGGTGCCGCGTCCGCAGTTCCTTGAGTTCACCGATGACACGGGGGACGGGGTAATGCCGCAGATAGCTTCGCCGCGGATGCCCGCCATCGTCCAGGTAGCGATCCGTGACCTCGTGATTGAAGCAGTAGGTGCAGCGATACGGGCAACCGCGGGAAGTCAGCACGCTCTGCCAGCCGTTCTTGCGGCCGAGCATGTGGGGCAGGTCGAAGATCTCGTAGTCCTCCGAGGGCAGGTTGTTCAAGTCGGGGTAAGGGCCGAGGGGATTGTGCTGATATGTGCCATCCGGGAGACGGATGCAGAAGTTGGGCACGTTGCGCAGGTCGGAGCCGGGTGCGGCCAGTCGGTCGAGCAGCTCGGGCAGGGCTTCGTCGCACTCGCCCAGGCCGATGTAGTCCCAGAGGCCGTCTCTCTTGACCTCCTCGGTGCACATGATGGCGTGCACGCCGCCGATGGCGATGGGGAGCGCGGGCAGGGTCTGTCGGACTGCCCGGGCCAGGCGGAGGGCGTACTTGTACTGCTGGGTCATGACGCTGAAGGCCAGGATGTCGGGTTGCCACTCTCGTACCTGCCGGACGATCTGCTCGTCGCCGGGAACGTCGTAGAGGGCCTCGTTGATATTGATCAGGCCGGTGATGTGGCCACGGGCCCTCAGGCATCCCGACAGCACCGCCACCCCGTGATTGAAACCCTCTTCAGCATTGAGGTTAGGGTAAATGAACAGAACCCGCATCGGTCCTCCTCGCGAACACGTCCAAGGCGTCGATAGGGTAAGGACTTGGGCGGGCGAAGTCAAGGTCAACAGCACCTTCAGGGTACTCTAAACGAATTCTTTGCGTCTTTTTACCTCCTAAAACCTCCGACCTTACGCTCCCTCGGGTTTTGGCGTTTGTCGAGCCACGTCTGGGGTCTTGTTGCGGGGCGTGGATGGCCGGGCTTTTCGGCGGGTTTGCACCTCGTCGGCGGACGCGTATAGTCTTGCGACCGGGTGGACCGCCCGATCGACGTGATGGAGCCTCGCTCGTGACGATGACTCGCCTACCTGTCGCGATGACCTCCGCCATGGTGGTTGCGGCCGTATCGTTGGCCTTGATGGTCATCTGCTGGAATCTCGGCTGGCCGGACCCTATCCGGCTGGTGTCGGTGGTGCACTGTTCAGCGGTGCTGTGTCTGACCTGGAGTGCGGCCGGGCTGATGCTCCGGGCGCGGGGTGGTGAGGTGGGTCCCCGCCCGCTGGTCCGGGATCTTCAGGCGGTTCTCCAGATGGCCTCGATTGTGACCGGCCTGTTTGCGGTGGTGGTGATGGTGTACGCCGCGACGACGGAGGTTCTGATTCGCACGCCGTATTTGAGCGGGTATGAATCTCCGTGGCAGGTGATGGTCTGGCCGACCGGCTTTCTCGATCTGGCCTTTCTGGCCGGGGCGGTCATTCTGGCCTGGGCTCGGACGCGTGAGCCGCAACTTGTGACCCTGTGTTTTTGGGTTCTGGTTCTCGCGGGGCTATGGTTGTCGCTGCAGGTCAATCCGCTGGCGTATGTGTCGACGGAACGAGGATGGTCTTACCTCGAGACCACGCGTTGGGCAGTACCGTTCATCATCTTCAGTGCGGCGGTGATGGTGGCATTCGCATTGGGCGAGGGCTATCGCCATCATCATCGAAGGGTACGGGCCTGGCCGCACGCCCTGCAGAACCTGACTGCTGAGCGTGCTCCCTGGCCGGGTTTCCACTACAGTTTCGGGATCGTATCGGTTGTGCTGATGCTTGGAGCGTGCATCCACATTCTGTCGCCGTGGGCGGCGATGAGCGCTTTTGCGGCCGGCGGGGCGGCCCTGGCGCTTGCCGGGCGGCGTTGGGATGAGAATCTTGCGGACGTGGGATTTGGACTCATGACTTTGGGTATTGTCTCGTTGTGCCTCGTTTGGCTTCCGGTTCCGCGTCGTCCCTCGGCGGGCCATTTCGCGTCCATTTTCGCTGTGGCCGTCGTCGGGCTAGCGATCTCGACGGCGTTCTGGCACTGGCTGGCCAGGGTGTGGGACCAGCAGCTCGATCACGGGCGGGCGTGGACAACGGCCGGGCGACTCATTCCCAGTGCCCGCCGGGTAGGTTTTCTGGCCGGTGCGATTGGGGTCACGGTATCTGCGGAGCTGGCCTTCTGGCCGAAGTTGCCGGCGGTGACCGGTTTGGATCATCCCAGCATCTGGGGCTGGGTTTGGGGGCTGGGTGCTCAAGTCCTGCTGGCCCTGGGTTTGTGGGCTTCGGCCTGGATCACCCACAAGACGACGCTTGGCTGGCTGCTCCTGTTCAGTGTTGCGGCCATGGGAGCCTTCGTGCTGGTGCGTGCCGGCGACTCGCTGATCGCTCGGGCGTGGGTTCTCTACTGGCCGTTGATCGTTCCACTGGTGGGTGTAGTGGCCCTGGTTTTGTCGCGGTGGGCTGCGGATACCAAGCGATGGCGATTCATGGTTGAGCCGTTTCTGCTCACTGGATTGATCATCGCCCCGCTGGCCGGTCTGGCGGGCATCTGGCTGGTCGAGCGGCGGGCGCTGGCAAGCTGGCTGCCGGCCGCCGTGTTTGCGGCGCTAACCGGCGCGTACCTGGTGGCGGTGGTGCTCTCACGACTGAAGGGCTGTGTGTTACCTGCCCTGCTTTGTGCTGCTCTCGCCGTGCTATCTGCGGTATTCCGAGGGTGACTGATCCGCGATCCAAGGTGGTCAATTGGACACGGTGTTCAGGCTTCATATCCTGGGTTTTGGGGGGGCCGGGTCCGATGAGACTGGATGAAGGGGACGGCCGCATCCACGCGTTCGACGAAAGGGAGCATCACACCGTTCAGATGGCCTGGGATCAGAGCGGCCCGCTTCTTGGGATGTCCCCCTGGCGCCCCCTGATGGGTTTGACTTTGCGGGCCATTGGTGGTCTGATCGGCGATCATGAACCAGACCAAGCGACTCCAGCGTATCGGCGTACTGACCGGGGGCGGCGACTGTCCGGGACTGAACGCGGTGATCCGAGCGGTGGCCAAGACGGCGATCTACCAGCACGGCCTCGAAGTCTGGGGTATTGAGGACGGCTTCCTGGGGCTGATCCGCAATCGGATGAGGCCGCTGGAAGCCAAGGATGTGTCCAACATTTTGACCCAGGGGGGCACGATTCTGGGCACAAGCAACAAGGCCAATCCAGCCCATTTTGCGACCGGCACGGCCCCCGACGGTTCGCCGGTTTTCGAGGACGTGACCTCGCGAGTCACGGAGCATATTCGCGAGCGGGGGCTTGACGCGATCATTTGCATCGGTGGTGACGGGACGATGACCGGGGCGGCGGACCTAGCCAAGCGCGGCATCCGCTGCGTGGGCGTCCCCAAGACGATCGACAACGATCTGATGGGTACGGAGATCACGTTCGGTTTTCAGACCGCGGTCAACACCGCCACCGAGGCTTTGGATCGGGTGCACACCACCGCCTCCAGCCACCACCGCGTCATGCTGGTCGAGATCATGGGCCGCAACGCCGGCTGGCTGACGCTGCACAGCGGGCTGGCCAGCGGAGCCGACGTGGTTCTGATCCCCGAGATTCCCTACAAACTTGAGGTGGTCTGCGAAGCGTGTGTGCAGCGATCGAAGCGGGGCAAGGCTTTCACCATCATCGCGGTCTCCGAAGGGGCCAAGCCCGAGGGCGGCCAGCAGGTGATCGATCGGGTCATCAAGGACAGTCCCGACCCCATCAGGCTGGGCGGGATCAGCCAGGTTCTGTGCAGTCAGATTGGCGAGCGAACCGGCCTGGAATGCCGGGCGACGATCCTCGGGCATGTTCAGCGTGGCGGGACCCCGGTTCCGCAGGATCGGGTTCTGGGCACGCTCTTTGGGCACAAGGCTCTGGATCTCGCCCTGGCCGGCCGGTTCAACGAGCTGGTGGTGGTGCAGAAAGCGGAGATCGGCAGCGTGTCGATCGAGTCCGCCGCGGGCAAGCAGAGGCTGGTGCCCGTGGACCATCCGTTGATTGCTGCGGCCCGCGGTGTGGGCACGACGTTTGGTGACCAGCAGTGAAGCGGGCCCGATCCTGTGCGGCGTGGGCGTGCCGCCCATAGTCTTCAGGTTCGCAGGCTTCACCCCCGGAGAGCGCAGCCCATGGTCGACCTGACCGATGCCCAGATTGCCGACTTCTTCCGCCGCAGCTACTCGGCTGTGGACGGACTGTGGTTCATGAAGCTCGAAGAGGCTGGAGGATTCGAGCAAGCCCTCGACATCGATGTGCGCGTCTGGCAGATCATGCCCAAGATCCAGGCCCGCAAGATGAAGGAACTCACCGGCCTGGATCGGGGCGTGGGCGCTCTGCACGACTGCCTCACGACCAAGTTTCGCATCGAGGGTTTCGGGTTTACCTCGAACCGGGAGGCGGACGGTTCGGGCTTTACCATTCGCATTGCCCGCTGCCCTTGGTACGACCTGCTGGTCAAGTCGAAACGCGAGCACCTAGCCGGGACTATCGGGACGCGGATCTGCAACGCGGAGTTCAGCACGTGGGCCAGTGAGTTCGGCGAAGGCATCCGCTTCTCGCTCGGCGACCAACTCTGCGGCGCCTGCCAGCAGTGCGTGATGCGGTTCCAGCTCAGCCCCTGGTAAGATGCTCTGCGAGTTTCTCGGCGGCGAAGCATCGACGTGGAAGAAGGCTAATCCAAGGAGACGTGCGGTGAGATCGTTCTGTCCAGGCGTATGCTGCCGGACCCGGATGGCGGCGACTCTGATTCTGCTGACGTGCGTGACGCTGCAGGTGGCACCGGCCGCGGAGCCCGCGGTCACCCCGAAGCCAGGCCTCAAGGAAGTGATTGTCGTGTTCAAGACTCACTTCGACATCGGCTACACCGACCTGGCCCGGAACGTGCTTGGCGCTTATCGAACGAGCATGATGGACAAGGCGCTGGCCGTGTGCGACGCGAGCCGATCGATGCCGCCCGAGCAGCAGTTTGTCTGGACGATTCCGGGATGGCCCCTGTCCGAAATGATCGGAAGTGGGCAGACGGTTCCGCGACGCGAACGGGTGCTAGAGATGATGCGGGCCGGACGATTTGTCTGGCATGCTCTGCCGTTCACGACGCACACCGAGTCGCTCGACCTGGAAGACCTGGTACGGGGCCTGGGATTCTCGTCGCGGATGTCGCGATTGCTGAGCCAACCGCTTCCGCGTGACGCCAAGATGACGGATGTTCCTTCGCATGCCTGGGCGCTGTCGACGGTTTTGTCCCGCGCCGGGGTTGAGTTTCTGCATCTGGGATGTAACAGCGGCAGCACGCCGCCGGCCACCCCAGCGCTTTTCTGGTGGGAAGGGCCGGACGGCTCGCGACTGCTGACCATGCTGGTTCACGGCTATGGCACCGGTCTGCATCCACCCAAAGGCTGGCCGCACGCCACCTGGCTGGCGCTCATCCACACCGGCGACAACGTCGGCCCGCCCTCCCCGGAGAGTGTTCGCAGACTGCTCGAGCAAGCGAGCCGCGAGCTTCCCGGTGTCCACGTCCGCATGGGCCGATTGTCCGACTTCTCTGATGCCATCCGCAAGGAGCATCCGGACCTGCCGGTGGTCCGGGCGGACATGCCGGACAGTTGGATCCACGGAGTCATGGCCATGCCGATCGAGACGGGTATTGCCCGTCGGGTCCGCCCGGCCATTGGGGCGCTCGAGGCGATCCACGCGTTGGGCCGGGCCTGGGGGCTGGATGGCCCGGAGGTCAATGACCGGGTAGCGAAGTCCTACGAGGGCAGCCTGCTTTACGGTGAGCATACCTGGGGCATCGACATCAAGAAGTTCGGTCAACGGCTGTACGGGGAGGCATGGACGACCGCGAGAGCCAAGGGTAGCTATGCCAAGGCGGAGGAGTCTTTCGTCGAGAAGGGGGACCGCATTCGCTCGGCTGAGGGTCTGGTGCTGCCGGCGCTCGACGAGCATGTGAGTCGTCTGGCCCGGGCGGTGGCGGCCGAGGGGACACGAGTCGTGGTTTTCAACCCGCTTCCCTGGCGGCGGCACGGTGTCGTGACGGTGAAGTGGCCGGGCACTCGTCCCCAGGGTCTGGGTGAAGCGAGTGGTGCAGGCCAGGTAGTGGTTGAGTCTGAAGGCGACATAATCCGCTTTGTCGCCCGCGACCTGCCGCCGCTGGGTTACCGCACCTACACGGCCTCCGAGGCGCCGGCAGGAACGGACAGCGACCTGCAGGCCGATATGGCCGATGCCATGCTGGAGAACGCCTTCCTGCGGCTGCGGGTCGACGCCGAGCGCGGCTGCATCTCGTCGCTGGTGGACAAGGCCACCCATCGCGAGTTGGCGGCCGGCGATGACGGCGGGCTCGGGCGGTATCTGTATGAGCGATTTGACTCGGAGGATCTGAAGCGATACCTGGATGCTTACACCGTATCCGACGAGGGCTGGGTCATCGCCGACTTCGGCAAGCCCAACCTACCGCCGGCCGCCCAGGTGCCGCACGTGAGCGCCTGGGCCGAGGGTTTCGATCTTGCGATCACACGGGGGCCGGTGTCTGCTGTTGCGGTGATGACTCCCAAGGGATCGCCGGCGTTCCCGCACGCGGTCAGTCTCAGAATCGTGTTATACCGTGACCTTCCCTGGGTGGACCTGGAGTGGTCGATCCGCGACAAATCGCCGGACCCGTGGCCGGAGGCGGGGTGGCTGTGCCTGCCCTTCGCGATCGACCCACCCTCTTTCCGTCTGGGCCGGCTGGGAGCGATCATTGATCCTGCCGCGGATATCCAGCCGCTGGCGAACCGCGACGTGTTCTGCCTGAGCACCGGTCTGACGTTGACGGGTGCGAACGGGGCGGGCGTAGGTCTTTGTCCGCTCGACTCCCCGCTGGTCAGTCTGGGGCAGCCGGGGCTGTGGCGTTTTTCGAAGGCGTTCGCGTCTCTTGGCCCGAGGGTGTACGTGAACCTGTTCAACAATCAGTGGTCGACGAATTTTCAGCAGTGGATCGGCGGTTCGTGGACCTCGCGTATCCGGGTGTGGTCCGTGGCCGGGAGTCGTGGCGAGGACTGTCTGATTGGTCCGGCCTGGGAGGGGCGTTCCCCCTGCCGAGCGGGCGTATTCGATGGTCCCGCCGGCAGCCTGCCGCCCGCCCAAGCCGGTGTGGCACTGTCTCGTCGCGGCATCCTCGTGACCGCCTTGGGCGACAACCCGGACGGCAGCGGCACGGTTCTCCGCCTTTGGGAACAGGCCGGCGACGGAGGGCTATGCCGCGTGACGCTGCCAAAGGGCATGAAGGTGGGCGTGGTGCGGCCGTGCGATCTCCGTGGGGGTTCGATCGGCGAACCGATTGCCGTCCACCGTGGGCAGTTCGAAGTGGAGGTACCTGCGTTTGCGCCCGTCAGCCTGCTGCTGGAGAGCGGCTCCTGACTGAACCTCGTTACCAGCGGTCTGTGGGACAACGGCCCGCGATCTGGTGTGGAAACGCGGGGGCGGTTCGTTGTCACGGAAGGAGTGGATCCAACACCCTTGCAACACCCCACGGAAACGAAGGCTACGGACCCTGGCGACGATTGAGGCAGGCGATATTGCCTTCCGCGTCGGTGGCGAAGGAGTACGGGCGTTCGTAGACAGTGTCTCCGACCTTCCAGGATTCGAGGCAGACCTCACAGGAGTAGGAGTAGAAGACCGCGGAGCTACAGCCGAACGTGAGGCGGCCCTCGCACGGCAGGAGGCGGCCGCAGCGTGGGCACGGAAGCGGTCCGGGACGGTGAGGCTCTCTCGTCATGTCCGGCCGAGGATCGGGGACCATGGGTCACAGGCTCGCCGGGACCACGAAGGGAGGCCGGTACTCGCGGGTGAGCATGGCATTGGCGGCTGAATCGCCAACGAAGGCTTCCTTCTCGGCATCGACGACGAGCTTCTTGCCCAGGCGATACTTGGCCCCGTCGATGGGCACCGCGTTTAGCTTGAGATGCTCCTGCATCCGTTCGTAGGTCTCGACCGCGTCTTTGTTATCGCCGAACGCCTTGCCTTGAGCGCTGAATGGCTCTTCCGAGCCGACGCGGTAGGAGATGTTGGCCATATGCACGAGGGCGGCCGACAGGTGGCCTTCAAGGACATCGGCGGTCAGATCGGTGTGCTTGCGACTGCGGATGGCCTTGATGAAGTTGGCGTGGTGGTCTCCGGCACCTTTGAAGTCGACGATCTTCTTGCCATCCAGGTCGAAGGCCGCTCCCTTGGTGTAGCTGGTCAAGACGACGTACCCTTCCGTGCCGTGGAAGACGACCCCGACGCCGGCTCCGCGATAGTCTGGGGTCTTCAGGCCGCGAACCTCGAAGATGATCTGGGAATCGCCGTAGTCGATGAAGCTGAGATGGGTGTTCGGCGTCTGGCCGTCGTCCTCGTAGCCAAACCGGCCGCCCAAGCCGGTCGCGGTTTGGGGTAGTGTGTCCTTGTTGAGGCCCCATCGAGCGATATCCATCTGGTGGATGCCCTGGTTGCCGAGATCGCCGTTCCCGTAGTCCCAGAACCAGTGCCAATCGTAGTGGAACTTCTTGCGGCGCACCGGCACCTTCGGCGCCGGGCCCAGCCAGAGGTCGTAGTCGACGCCGGCCGGAACGGGCTGTTCGCCGTCGGCTTTGCCGATGCTGTTGCGGCTTTTGTAGCACAATCCGCGAGCGACGGTCACCTTGCCGATCTTGCCCTCGTGAACGTACCGGATGGCATCTATCGTACCTTTCATGGATCGGCACTGGGTGCCGATCTGGCAGATGCGGCCGTACTTGCGGGCTGCCTGGACCATCCGTCGCCCCTCGGTGATGTTGTGGCAGGCAGGCTTTTCGATATAGACGTCCTTGCCGGCCTGCATGGCCATGACGGACAACAGGGCATGCCAGTGGTTAGGCGTGGCCGAGGAGATGGCATCGATGCTGGGATCGTCGAGCACGCGACGGAAGTCCTGCTCGCACTTGGGTGCTGGCCTGCCCTTGTCCGTGACCATCTTGACCGCGCCGGCGTGGAGGTTCTTGTCCACGTCACACAAGGCCGCGATCTCGACGCCTTTCAAACCGAGGAGGGCGCCGATGTGGCCCCTGCCCTGGCTGTTGAAACCGATCACCGCCACCCGGATCCGGTCGTTCGGGCCGATCTTCCTGGGCTCCTTGACCTCCTCGGCGAAAGCCCTGAGGTCTGAACCGGCGGTTACGGCGGCCGCGGCGGCGAACATCGAGTCTTCCAGAAAACGTCGGCGTGAAATGCGAGACAAGGGGGGTTCCTCCTACAAGCAGATCGGTCTCGGAGTACCGCAGGCGCCTGTCGTCCGCGATGTTAATGGTCCATGATACCGACCGGCGATCGGGTCCACAACCGGCTGAGGCGAGCTCCTGGGTGGCGATCTTTTCCAGCCGGGCCGGAACCTGATCGGGGCGTGACCTTGGCGAGGACTTGGTTGTTGATCATCACCAAAGAGGTCAGGCCGCCGGCTCCCAGGCACAGTGCGAAGTTCGGCCCGAAGAGCCCCTTTGGTCGTGGTTTGGCCGAAGTCGATGCTGAGTTCCTTCTGGATCCTGGCGACCACCTTGTCCCCCCTGGACATGGAGGGGCCAGTTGACGGGCCAGACGACAGGGAAGATCGGAACCCTCGTCAGGCCGTTGGCGTCGGCATTGACATCCGTGGCCCGAGCGTGGAAAGTCATGGCCCGAGCGGGGAGAGTACAGGTCTGACCAGGGAGCACGCCGCCATGGACAGCGGATGGATCGTTGAAGAGCCACCGTTTCATCCCGAGCATCTCAAGGCCTATGAAGGTTTGTTCACCCTGGGTAGCGGCTACATGCACATTCGCGGCTCGCTGGAGGAGCACCTCTCCGGCGCGCCTCAGAATGTGACGTACACACGGATGCCCGCCAACGTCACCAGCGAGAAGTTCCTGCAGACCAAGTGCAAATGGGGGACTTATGTTCCCGGCGTTTTCGGACGGCATCCTGTTCTCAACAACGAGATGGTCAACCTGCCATTCTTCTTAGGCATTGTCCCAATCGTCGACGGCGATCGGTTGGATCTCAGGACTTGCAGCATTGAAAACTACAACCGGCAATTGAACCTTCGCACAGCCACGTTGACGCGGACGTTCACCTGGCGGACCGGAGCGGGCAAGCGGATCGACATGGAGTTTGCGCGGTTCATTGACGCGGCTCACCCGCACCTGTGCATTCAGCGGATGCGGTTGACGCCGGATGCCGACCTCGAGCTGTCCGTGCGGGCGGGCATTGACGCCGACGTCCGCACCAACGGATACGACCACTTCACCGGAGTCCAACTGTCGTTCGCGGGAAAGGTCGGCATCGACTGCGTGGTTCGGACGGACTCGGGCGACACGATGCGTGGGCTGACGCGGCTGGTCGCCGAGACGGACTGGCGGTACGAATCGACAGCCCGGACGGCGGAACTCGTCACGGACGTCTCGCTGCCGGCCGGGCGTACGTTTGTCTTGGAGAAGCGGACGGCGGTGACCACCAGCCGCGACTTGGAGGCGGTCGAAGCGGAGCACCTGCTGACCGACGCAGGTGTCCGCGGCTACGACGAACTGCACGCGGAGCACATGGCCGTCTGGGAGCATCGCTGGCGAGCCTGTGACGTGGAGATTGACGGGGACGACGCTGCGCAACGGGCGATGCGTGTTTCCTTGTTCCACCTGCTCCGGGCCCACGTAGCCGGTGACAGCCGGGTGGCGATCGATGCCAAGGGTTATTCCGGAGAAGCTTACTGGGGGCGGTATTTCTGGGACACGGAGATGTTCCTGCTGCCCTTCTTCCTGTACACCGACCCGGCGCGGGCCCGTACGCTGGTGGATTTCCGCGTTCAGAGCCTGGAAGGTGCGCGGCGCAACGCGGCGAAATACGGCTATCCTGGGGCCCGGTACGGATGGGAATCGGACGCCGAAGGTGACGAATGCTGCCCCAACTGGCAGTACGCCGATCATGAGGTTCACGTGACTGCGGATGTGGCATACGGCCTGACTCACTACGCCCGCGCCACTGGCGACGAAGACTACCTCCGTGGACCAGCAGCGGAGGTACTGGTGGAGACGGCCCGGTACTGGCTGGCCCGGCTCGACCAGCGCGATGGGGACGAATACCTGAGCCTGCTGGGGGTGATGGGCCCGGACGAGTACACGCCGATCTCGAGCAACAACGCCTTCACCAACGCGATGGTCGGCGTGGCCCTGTTTCTCGCTTCCTGTTACGGGAGGTTTGGGGGAGCCACGGTCGAGGAATGCGAGGCGTTCGCGGCGGCTGCGGACGCCCTGCCCGAGCCGCGGTCCGAGGACGGCACGCTGGTGCTCCAGTGCGAGGAGTTCGAGGCCCTGGCCGAGCCCCGATTCGAGGAGTTGTGGAAGGACCGGAGCAGGAGCTTTGCCGCCCAGGTTTCGCAGGAGCGGCTGTACCGCAGCAGGTGCCTCAAGCAGGCCGACGTGCTCATGCTGATGATGCTCTTTCCGGACAACTACACGGCGCAGGAAGTTCGAACCGCCTGGGACTACTATCTGCCCTATACGACGCACGACTCATCGCTGTCGGCCGGCGTCCATGCCATCGTGGCGACCCGGCTGGGGCTGAAGGACGAGGCGTGGCGGTTCTGGCAGACGGGCCGGGGGATTGACCTGGATGTCGAGCGCGGCGGCGCGGCCGAAGGCATCCACATCGCCAACGCCGGGGCGATGTGGCAGATGGCCGTGTTCGGCTTCGCCGGAATGCAGACGGCCATGGGCACGCAGGTCGCGATTTCCCCGTTGACGTTGACCCCGCGGCTGCCGGATCAGTGGTCGCGGCTGGCGTTCCCGGTGGTATGGAAAGGCGTGCCGGTGCACGTGGAGATCACGCGGAAGGCGGTCGGGGTGCTGAACCTTGGAACGGGGCCACTGGTCGTCCGGGTGGGCGACCGGGACCGGAAGGTGGAGGCGGGCGAGCAGATCATCTGGGAGACGCCAACGTGATTCGCGGGGTGATTTTCGATCTCGATGGGGTACTTTTAACCACTGACGAACTCCACTACCAGGCGTGGAAGCAGATGGCAGACCAGGAGGGAATCTACTTCGACCGCACGATCAACCACCGGCTGCGCGGCGTCAGCCGCATGGAGAGCCTGGAGATCCTCCTCGAGCGAGCCAGCCGAGCGTATACTCCGGAGGAGAAGTCGGCCCTGGCCAGCTGTAAGAACCACCTGTACCGCGAGTTGCTCCAGACGCTGACCACGGCAGACGTTCTGCCGGGCGTTCAGGCTCTCCTGGCCGAGTTGCGCCGCCGGGGCATCCGGGTCGCGGTGGCTTCCTCCAGCAAGAACGCACCTCTGATCCTTTCGCGCGTCGGCCTGGAGGGTGCGTTCGACGCGGTGGCCAACGGGAACGACATCATTCACTCCAAGCCTCACCCGGAGGTCTTCCTGCTGGCTGCCCAGCGGCTGGGGCTGTTGCCGGGGGAGTGTCTGGTCGTCGAGGATGCGGCTGCAGGCATCGAGGCCGGGCGGCGCGCAGGCATGGCCGTGTTCGGCATCGGCACGCCCGAGACGCTGCCCAACGTGGAGCGGCTGGCGGCCAGTCTGGCGGACACCACGGCCGAGGGGCTGCTGGGCGCAGGATGACGAAGGGAGCATGCCGGTCGCCGGGCGCAACCCCCGGCGTCAGGGCGGCAGGCGGTCGCCGTGCGGGTGGCATCACGAGCGGAACGGCGAGGGCGATCGGCACAGTAAGGAGGGATCAACGCGGACCGCGAAAAGCGCCGATCCGCCTGAGGTAAGCCACGGAGTCGGCCACGTCTTTCAGGTGGGCGGCCTCGTCCCGTTCCACGCCCTTGATGCCCTCAAGCTCCATGGTGAACGGGCCGGCGAAGCCCCGGGCGGTCATCATCTGGAAGACCTCGGAGAAGTCGACCACGCCAAGCCCCAGCGCCGGGAAGGTCCAGTCCTGGTACTTGCCGGACGTGTCCTTGAGGTGTACGGAGGCGACGTCATCGATGACCTTGGCGAGTTCCTCGATGGCGGTTCGACCCTCGTTATAGAAGTAGATGTTGCCGGTATCGAAGTTGATGCGCACGTGCGGGTGATCGACTGCTTCCATCGTCTGGCAGGCGGCGTCCCCGTTGGTGATCAAGTCCGGGTGGGTCTCGAGCGCGATGGTGACGCCGTACTTCGCGGCCACATCACCGATGGCCCGGAGGTGCTTATAGATGACCGAGCGGTCGGTATCACCTGCCTTGGCACTGAGGAAGCACACTTTGGCCCCGAAGAACGCGCAGGCCTCGAGCTGGGGGCGCATGACCTCGACGGCGTCCGGGGCAGCCACGTTGCACAGAGCTTGAAGTGAAGAAGCGGCCAAGCCGCTGTCGGCCAGTCTCTTCTTGAGCGTGTCCCGGTCACCGGGGGCGGGTACGGGCATCTCCAGGTGACGGATCCCCAGCTCAGGGAGATGCGTCCAGGCCCGCTCCTGGTACTGGCCATAATTCGCGAGACGACACGCGATGAGGTTCGGCATATCAGAAGTCCCTGTCTGTCATGATCGCAGCATACGCTGCGTCCCAAGTACGCATAGTCTAACCGCTACGTTGGCAACATCTAGTATGGCGGCGTCCAGCGGAAACGGAACGGTCCGGGATTCAAGTCCGAACCGGGACCGGTCTGGGCTGAAGCTGCCCGCGACTCCGGCTGCAGTTGCGGCCGTACCCGCCCGGATGCCCCAGGCCCAGCCCTTTGGTCCTGGCCACGAGCCAGCCAGAGCGGAAGAAGTAGCCCAACGAATGACGACCGCGAACGAGCCGGGCCTGACTCGCGGCGGCCAGGAATGACGCCGGACCGTCAAAGGGGGCCAGGTACTGGTAACACGAATTAACGCTGTCTTGGTGGTGGCAGTCGACGCCAACGAGGCCGGGGAATCCAAACCTTCGGGCGAGTTGCTCGGCCTTCTGGTTGGGATAGGGGAGCAGGTTCTGAGCGTTGCTGATTTCGACCAGGTCCAGCAGATCGATGATGTCGTAGACAGCATCCCGCAGGCTGCAACCGAAGAGGATGTTGAACGGATGTGGGACAACAACGAGGCCGTGCTGGTCCTTGATGGCCTTGGCCGTCTGACGGGGCGACCTGCCCGGCTCCACAGCTTCGTGCAGGAACAGGCCGATGAGGTGTCCTTCGCTGGTGGAGATCTCCTGGCCAATGATGACCTTGAGGTCTGGATCGGCTTCCTCGGCCAAGGCTCGAGCCCCTTCCACGGTATCGTGGTCGGTTACCACCAGGCAGTCGATGCGGTACCGCCGCGCGGCCTCGATCAGGTGATCGACGGAGTTCTCGCTGTCGTCGGAGTAGTCCGTATGGACGTGGAACACTGTCTTAAGCGGTTTCAACCTCAACCCCTCCTGGCCGGTGCCATGCTGTTCAGGCATCAGTGGCCTGCGGCGACGGCTGTCCGGCACACAAACGAGTGAATTCTATGATCAAGGCCTTCCAGAAAACAAGCGCCCTCGCCCCGGACGGTGAAGGTCCAGGGCAGGGCCCGATAATGTCCAGGAACAGAGGGAACAAACGACGGGACCGGATAAGGGGGAGAGAGGCGTTGGGTAGCGGACGTGACAAGGCCGATCCTGTTTCGAGGGTTCCGGCTCCAGCGGGTTGCCTTGACCGGCTGGAGGTGAGAGGTCCAGGGATGCGGCCGAGTCGAATGCTGGCCGAGGGATGAGAGGCGGAGCCGTGGGTTGTCGGTCGTCAGTCGCCAATCGGGCGACGAGACTGACCCAACATGGACAGAGGATTACCGCCGGGTATTTCGGCTTTCAGCCTCACACGAGCCTGATCTGCACGATCTCGGCGGGTGCGTTGAGGCGGACGGGGAACCAGTTGCCGACGCCGGCACTGACGAAGAGTGCGGCCTGGTGGCGTCGATACTCACCCCAGATGTAGCGGAACAGGAGGCTTCCACCGCCAATGGGGTATTTGAAGCCGGGGGGCGTGAGCATGAGTTGCCCGCCGTGGGTGTGGCCAGCCAGGATCAGATCGGCCCCGTGATCGGCCAGTGCTTCGAAGGCATGCGGGTGGTGGGCGAGGGCGATCGTGAAAGTCTCGGGATCGCCTCCCTTCAGCGTCGCAACCGCCCGGGAGTTCAAGCCGGGATCGGAGAGGATGGGCTGCTCGTAGCGCGACCAGAACAGGCCGGCGACCCGTACGGTTTCGCCGCCGACCTTGATGCGAGTGTGCTCGTCGGACAGGAATCCCGGTTCGGTCTTACGCATGGCTTCGAGGAACTCCTTCCGCGAATCGAGCAAGTCATGGTTGCCGGCCACGATGAACCGTCCGTAGCGGTGCTTCAGGGCGGCAATGGCTTCCATGGTGGCGGGAAGGTATTCGATGTTATGGTCGAGGATATCGCCGGTGATGGCGACCATATCGCTGTTGAGGCGGTTGGCTGCCTCAACGACCGCGCTCAGGTGTTTCGGCCTGAAGATACGGCCCACGTGAATGTCGCTGATCTGGGTAATGGTGAAGCCGCGGAGGCGTTTGGGCAGACGAGGCAGTTGGATTGTCTGGTGACGGATCATGAAGCGGCCCTGTCCGCGCATTCCGGCCACGGAGGCACCTGCGGTGACGAGCAATGGGGTGGTGAAGGCGGCCTGCATCAGCAGGGCCCGGCGGCTCAGCGCCGCCTTCGACCGTTGCGCCGTGATCACCCGCGCGGGATGGTCGTCATGGGTTGTCGGCTTGGCCGGTTTGGCGTGTCCCGGCCAACGAAGGACGCCCAGAATCAGCCAAACGGCCACCGCCAGCGAGCCGAGCGCCATCAGGAGGATATGCCAGATCATGATCCACATGATGACGGGAACGGGCAGGGCATCCCACGCATGCCGGCCGCGGAAGGTGACGCCGAGCATGGGTGAGAGGGTGAGGAGTACGTAGAGAGCCCAGGTCCACCGTGTCCAGGTTTGGCGGCCGTCCGCGAGCCAACTATCGATCCACGACCACCAGAAGAGGCTGGGCAGAACCGCCAGGACGAGAACCAAGCCGAAGACCCCGTGGGCCGGGAAGGGGAACAGCCCCAGGCGAAGGCCGAGCAGGACCAGCGATACCAGGGCGATCCCGCCCAGGGCGGCCTTCTGCAGTGTCCGATGGCAAGCCGGCTTTGTCGGTTCCACGGGCGGATTATAGGAAGGGCAAGCCGATGAAGAAACTGAACCAGCGGGTGTCGTCCTCGTCGCTCTTGGCGACCGGGAACGCGACGTCGAACTCCATCGGGACGGTGCCGAAGATCTCCAGGGTCAGCCGGATGCCCGCACCGACCGAAGCCCGCCAGGAAGACACGCCGAAGTGCTCCTCGACCGTTCCCATATCCGAGAAGAACACGCCGCGCACGACCTTGGAGTAAAGGGGGAAGGAGTATTCCGCGCCGGTCAAGGTCATGAAATCGCCGCCGACCCGGTTGTTGCGGAGCCCGTCGCGGGGGCTGATGCCGCGGAAGTCGAAACCGCGGAACGATCCGATGCCGCCGGCGTAGAACCGCTCGAACACCGGTGCGTCGCCGACGATCTGTCCGGCTCGGGTGTAGGCGCTGACCACGCTCTTGCGGTCCTGATCGTCGACCGCGACGGTCCAGTACTGGGTGTATCCCGCCGTGGCCTTACCGAAGAAGTAGTCGCCGCCAAGGGCCCCCGCCTGCTCGTAACCGACGTTAAAGCGGTGCCCGGCTGAAGGATCGAAGCGGCTGTTGGTCGTGTCATGGAGCAGGGACAGCTTGGCGCTGGTGAGCATGCTGTCGCCTTCGACGTCCTGGATATCCTTGGCGGCGAAGGACTCGACGCTGCTGATGTTGATGTATTCGCTGCGCAGGGCGATTTCGCCGACCCAGTCCTTGAGCAGGCCCTGCTCGAAGGTCTTATCGAAGCTCACCATGCCGCCGATCCGCAGTTCGTCGTATCCATCGCGGCCGCGTTCGAACAGATAGACGCTGGTCCCGAAGCCGATCCGCTTGTCGAAGAGGTAGGGTTCGCGGAAGTCGATGCGGAAGCGGGTCAACTCGGTGCCCGGCTCGAGCTGAATACGGAAGGTCTGCCCGGCTCCGCGATACGCACGGCCCTTGATGAACTCCTCGAAGCTGCGCGGCGTGTCGAACAGATCGAAGTTGGTGTTTTCGAGGACGATGTTGCCCACGACGCCGCTGTCGCTACTGGCTCCGATGCCGGCGAGGAACTGGTTGGTTTTGGGGTTCTCTTTGACCGTCACGACGGCGTCGCGTACGCCTTCCTTCTTGTCCTGGGGCTCGATCGGCTCGATTGTGGCATCGCTGAACAGGCCGGTTTCCTTGAGCTTTCGCTGGGCCTTCTCCGTCTTGGTGGTGTCGTACAGCTCATCGGGATAGAAGCGAAGCTCGCGCCGGACGCATTTCTCCTGGGTGTGGGAGTTGCCGTTGACTTCGATCCAGCCGATGTGGAACTGCTCGCCCTCCTGCAGGTTCATGGTCAGGATCACCTGGCCGGGCTCGTCGGCGAAGACCCAGCTCGGCGCGACCACGCAGTAGATGTAGCCCTGGGCGCCATAGTGAGTTTGGATCTTCTTGACGTCCGCCTTGACCAGGCTGTCGACCAGGAATTCACCGACCTTGATCCGCATCAGGTCCATGATTTCCTCGGCCGTGAGGACTTCGTTGCCCCGGATCCGAATCTCCTTGATGGCGTAGTGGGCGCCTTCGCTGACCCGGAAGACCACCTCGAGTCTCTCGCGAGCCACGTCGGTGTACTGCTCGACGTAGCTGACCTCGGCGTCGAGGAAACCCCGGTCGCGGTAGTACTGCTGGACCTTGGCGGCGTCGCGGGTTGCCCGTTCCGCATCGAAGTCGCCGGTAACGAAAATCGGAAGGTACGCCTTGGTCTCGATTTCGTGCTTGAGTTCGCGGGCTCCGTAGGCCGTATTGCCCTCAAACCGGACCGCGCGGACCCGCACCCGCTGATTCTCGACAATGGTGTAGACGACCCGTCGCTCGGTCTTGAGCCGTTCCTCGTCGAATGTGACTTCGACGTAGGAGTAGCCCTTCTCCTTGTATAGCCGCTCGATGGCGTCCCGGCCCTGGCGGACATCGTACAAATCGAGCGGGTCGCCGGCGTTGAAGCTCAAGGCGGCGATCAGGTCCTTGGTCTTGAACTTCTTCGCCCCGACGAACTCGACTGAGGCAACCTCCGGCTTCTCGGTGACCTTGATCACCAGCTTGACCTGATCGTTAACCAGTTGGGTATCGGCCTGCACATCGAGGAAGCGTCCGGTCTTGAGGAGCCGGCTGACGTCACGCTGGGTCTGGTCCTGCGAATAGGCCTGCCCGACCTTGACGCGGATCTGGTTGCGGACGTAGGCCTCGTCGAGATTGATCAGGCCGACGATGGTGAGTTCGCCGATGAGCTTGCCGTCCAACGGTGACGACGACGCCGCGGGGGCGGGAGCCGCTGTCGGCGGGGCCTGCTGGGCCGAGACGCCCGCCCAAGCGACAAGGACAAACGACGCCGTCAACAGCCATTTCAGAAGTGTGATCCGCACCATGTCGGAGCATGATACGCCCCTTCGCCACCCTGTCAAAACCGACTGTTGAAATCTGAGCTCGGGGCTGTGAGTTGTTTGAGGCACCTGCGTGCCGTGGTGGAGATGCCGGCCAATCGATCCTTGCTTTCCGAGCCGGTTTGCGGCAATGTGAGGTCCATGTGTGGAATCGCCGGGATCATCGACTTTCGCGGACGGGCGGTGGACCGTCAGGTTCTGGACCACATGGAGACGGCCCTTTCGCACCGAGGACCGGATGACCACGGCCAATGGATCCACGAGTCCCCTGGATTCTCTGTCGGTCTGGCCCACACGCGTTTGGCGGTGATCGATCCGACCCCGGAAGGCCATCAGCCGATGGTGTCGCCGGACGGCCGCTGGGCGATCTGCTACAACGGAGAGCTGTACAACTTTCGAGAACTGCGCGAGCAGCTTTCCGGTCTTTTCCATACCACGTGCGATACCGAGGTTGCCCTGCGAGCCTGCATCACCTGGGGACCCGACGCTCTCCAGCGGTTTGATGCGATGTGGGCCATGGCGGTTGTCGACGTGGGCGAACGCCGGGGACATCTGTCGCGCGATCCATTCGGGATCAAGCCGCTGTACTATACCGTTCATGACGGGCAGCTGGTCTTCGCCAGCGAGTTGCGGGCCTTGCGCTGCCATCCCGGGCTGCCCGGCGAGATCGATCGGGAGGCCCTGATCGAGTACCTCAATCTGGGCTTCGTGCCCCATCCACGGACGCTGTACCGGGGCATCCACAGGCTTTCGCCCGGCCACCGGCTGTCTTTCACCGCCACCGGGGTCGGCAAGCCGGAGCGGTTCTACGCCTTGCCCATTCCCCCGAAGCGTCCGCTGCCCTATTCGGAGGCTTGTGAACGGATCCGGGTGACGATCGAGAACGCCGTCGATCAACAGTGCGTATCGGATGTGCCTCTGGGCGCTTTTCTCTCCGGCGGACTGGACTCGGCGGTGGTGGTGGCGGCGATGACTCGGGTTGGGCACCGGCCGGTGCGGACCTTCAGTATCGGCTACCCCGACCATCCGCGTTATGACGAAACCGAGCATGCCCGGCTGGTGGCCGCCCATTTCGGGGCCGAGCACCACGAGTTCCCGGTGACATTCGGCGACGTTCTGGCGGCCGTCGAACCGATGCTCGACCACCTCGGGGAGCCATTCGCGGACAGCTCGCTTCTTCCGACCTCTCTGGTGAGTCGCTACGCCCGCGAGCACGTGACTGTTGCCCTGAGCGGTGACGGCGGAGACGAGCTTTTCGGCGGGTATTGGCGATACCTCGGACACCACTACCTGGATCGGTACCGCCGCTGGCCGTCGCTGGTTCGCAAGGGTTTCATCGAACCTCTGCTGCGGCTGGCTCCGTCGGCGAGGACCACGCGCCGGCTGGACCGGCTGCGACAGGTTCGCAAGCTCGTCCGAGGGGACCGTGAGGATCCCATGGCCCGGCACATCGCCTGGGCACGATTCACCACCGATGCGGTGGCCGCGAGGCTATTCGGGCGCGACCGAGCCCGAGCCGGTTTCGACGACCTGGTCAAGCGGTACCGGGAAGAGGCCGCCGCTCTGCGTCCGGAGCCTATGCTTCTGCCGGGCCTGGAGGAAATCCTCCTGGCCGATCTGGCTGTAGGCCTGCCGGGGGACATGCTTCACAAGGTCGACACCGCGAGCATGTTCCACAGCCTTGAGGTTCGCGTGCCGCTCCTGGCGGCGGACGTGGTCCAGTATGCCACCTCTCTGCCCGTCGAGTATCGGATCCGAGGCACGACCACGAAGCAGATCCTGCGGGACGCCTTCAAGGACCTCCTGCCGGCCTCGGTCCTGATCCGCCGGAAGATGGGCTTTGAGGTGCCGGTGGGCGAGTTTCTGCGTAACGAACTCCGGACCCTGTTCAAGGACACCGTGACGCCTGCTGCCCTAGGGCGATACGGCCTTGACGCCCCCACCGCCGCCCGGTTGTACGAAGACCACGCCAGCCGGCGCGCGGATCACACGGAGTTGCTATGGGCGCTGCTGGTGCTGTGCTGGCGTCGGGGTTGACCGGAGGCGGATGTCAGTGGCGCTTCGCGAGAGGGCCCTACCGCCGGGGACCCCTGAGAACACCAGCGGCCGCGCCCGGGGGTCGGCTCCCGATTTGTGACAAAGCCGTTACATGAATGGGGGAACCCAAACTCGGCTTCGGCGTCATAATCTAGGGGACCGTGTGCAGCGAGCAGGTCCTGAGTTCCCGATGAATGACCGACCATGGATCGGCTTCACCGAGGGATGGCGGGCGGGCGCTCTGACATGGTCTGATGCACTCTTCCTTTACGAGGGTTGAACTCATGCGTCTGGATGTCCAAGGTCGATGGTGCCGTGGCCGGATGACGGCGGTGACAGGGTTGTTGTTCACGTCGATGAGCCTGACGGCCTGCCCTGTGGGGGCAGCTCCCGCAACGCAGCCCGTTCCACCGGATGACCGCCCGGCGGGGGCGACTCCCGAGAGGCCGATCCGGGAGCAGAGCATCTACATCCCCTACACGAAGCTGCGTGAGACCTTCGAGCGAGAGGGTCGAGGCGTCTTCCTGCCCTACGGCGAGTTCGAGAAGCTGTGGCGAGCGGCCCGGGAGAAGGATGGCCCATCGCCGGACGCGCGACCGCCGGTTCAGTTCCTGATCAACGAGGTCGACCACGAGGCTACGGTCGCCAGGGACGTGGTGCGGGTCAAAGCCCAGGTCAAGATCGAGCTCCTGGCCGAGGGATGGCACCATGTCCCGCTGGGTCTGGCGGACGCAGCGGCCACCCAGGCGACGATCGGCGAGCTGCCCGCCCGGATGCTGTTTGATTCCCAGAAGGGCTATGAGCTGCTTCTCGAGAAGCGGGGCAAGGCGGCGGAGTCGGTCACTCTCACTCTTGAATACGCCAAGGCTTACGAGAAGACTGCCGGCCGCAACCGCGTATCGTTCCAGCCTCCGCAGGCCCCGGTGAGCCGTTGGCGGATCAGGATTCCGGAGAGTGGTGTGAAGGTCAACCTCTCGCCGCTCATTGCGGCCACGCAGATTCCCGAGAGTGGCCCGGCCGGTTCCGCGGCTGAAGAGACGGTGGTCATGGCTTTCGTGGGGGCTGCCCCGACGGTGCAGATCGACTGGACTCCCAAGGCCGAGGGAGCCACCGGTCTGGCGAGCCTGGCCACCGTTCAGGCCGAGCAGCAAGTGCGGATCGAGGATGGCGTGGTCCGCACGCGCACCCAGTTGGCGTACGAGATCAGCCGGGCGGCCCTGTCGGAGTTGGTTGTGGAGGTGCCGGCCGATCAGCGGGTCATCAACGTTCTGGACGCCAATGTGCGGCAGTGGTCGGTCGTGGGACCAACCTCGACCGCCCCTTCACCCGCCGGTCCGGCAGCGACTTCCGCTCCGGCGGCGGAGGGGACCCGTCAGCAGATCGCGATTCAGCTCTTTGAGCCCGCTCGGGCCACGCAGAACATCGTGATCGAACTCGAGAAGTTCGTCAGCGAGAGCACGCAACGCAGACTGCGGGTACCGGTGGTGGCGGCCATCGGTGTCGGGCGACAACAGGGCGTGGTGGTGGTGGCCGCGGCCGAAGGCCTGCGTACCGAGGTGGTTGCTCACACCGGCCTGCTGCAGATGGATGCCGTCGAACTGCCCAAATCGCTGGCGAACTGGAAATGGCTGCTGTCGTATCGCTACGCCTCGCTGCCGTTTGACTTGACGCTCCAGGTTGAGAAGGTCCAGCCTCGTATCGTGCTGGATTCTCTGGTCGAGGCCACGCTGGAACCCGAGCAACTGACCCTCGACGTCCTGGCGGTTTACACTGTTGAGCGGGCCGGGGTTTTCCGGCTCGAGTTTGACGTTCCGGCGGGATTCGAGGTCCGCAAGGTGGCGGGGCGAGCGATTGCCGACGCTCAGCCGGCGCAGGTGGATACCCACTACGCGGACGGCTCTGAGAAGACCCACCTGGTGGTCAATCTGGCGAGCAAGGCGCTGGGCCGTGTGGCTCTGGTGGTCAGGCTGCAACGTCGTCTCACGGAACCGGACCTGCTCAGCCCGACGGGCCGCAGCGTCAGCCTGCCAATGATCATTCCTCGAGCGTCCAAGAACACGGTCGAGCGGGCCGCCGGGCGGCTGGTCATCTACGCGGCGGAGAGCCTCCGGGTGAACCCAGGGCAGACGAAAGGTCTCCGCAGCGTCTCATTCAACGAGGCATTCGAGGGCCTGGCCTCGTCGAAGGAGCAGCCCTCACCGGCGATCCGGCCCGTGTTGGCGTTCGCTTACGCCCAGGAAGACGTGGACCTCACCCTGGCCGCCGAGCGGCGTAAGCCGCAGGTCACCGCTCGGCAGCTTTTGCTCGCCCAGATCGAGGCCGGAGTGATCAAATACTCGGCCACCTTCACCTATGAGATCCTGTACAGCGGCGTCTCGAGTGTGCGGATCGACCTGCCTGCGGATCTGGCGGCGGACATTCGCAACAGTACGCCGGGCATTCGGGAGAAGGTGATTGATCCGCCGCCCAAGGATCTGGCGGCGAGCGATGTGGCCTGGAGCTTCGCGGGCGAAACGGAGCTGACCGGCACCGTTCAGGTACGTCTGAACTGGGAGAAGCGAATTGAGGAGCTGCCGGTGGGCAAGGCCATCGAAATGTCCCTGCCGCATCTCAAGCCTCGGCTGGTGGATCGGGCATGGGGACAAATCGTCTGGACGAAGGTCGAGACCTTGGACGTGCACGAATCCGGCGAGCCGAAGGGGGTCCGACCGATCGACCCGCAGCATGATCTGATGCCCGGCGCTTCGGTGGCCGGCGCGGCACGGGCCTTCGAGTTCCACGACAACTGGGATCTGCGGGTCGCGGTGACCCGCTACAAGCTGGAGGAGGTGAAGCGAACCAGTATCGAGCGCGCGGTGCTGCAGATGGTCGCCACGCGGGACAACTCGCTCTCGGTTCGGGCTCTGTACAGGCTACGGAGTGCCGGGCAAAGGCTGGCGGTGAAGCTGCCCGACAGCGTCGAGTTCGACAACGAACCGTTGCGCATCAATGGACGGCCGGCGGCCTTAGAGCGTGGAGAGCAGGGCGAGTACTTTGTGCCGCTGGTGGGGCTCAACGCCGACACGCCGACGCTGCTGGAACTGCGTTACTCGGTCCCGCGGGGTGGTCGGCGTTTCGTGCCACCGGTGTTCCCGTCGGATCCGGCGATCCAGAAGGTGTATGTGTGTGCCTACCTGCCGGAGGAACTCACCTACCTCGGTTCGCGCGGGCCGTGGACCGACGAGATTGACTGGGTCCTGGCCTCATCGTTGCGTCTCAAGCCTTCCCCTCGCCGAAGCGACCAGAGCCTTCTGGGATGGGTTGGCGAGGACCTCAATGTGCCCTCCGGACCGGGCGATACGTTCCAGACTGATGGCCGCCTGTACGTGTTCTCGACCCTGCGTCCGACCGCGACCGGTGACGCCGCGTTGCGGATCACGGCCATGAGCGAGAACTGGCTCAGCGCGATGGTGTTCGCTGTCATTGTCGCGGTCGGCCTGGCTCTGGGGCGATCTTCCGCGGCAAGGCGATGTTTGGTCGGGGGGGTGTTCCTCGTTCTGCTCATCCTCTCGGGGATCTTCCTTCCCACGTTCCTGAGGCAGATCCTCGGCACCACGCTGATCGCCGCGGTGGCGATCGTTCTCATTGGGTGGGGACTCCATTATCTGGTCTGGATCCGGCCGCACGATCCCGTAGTCATGGCTCGCAAGCAGGCTCGCCAGGAAGCACAACTCGCCCGGGTGCGGACGGCCGCCGCCCCATCGCCCCATCCGGCAGTAGCGGCCGCGCCGCCCGCTCCGGAGACTCCGAAGGACGAACCGAAAGGAGGAGAGCCCCATGCGTAGGCAAGCCGTTCTCCTGATGGTAGCGGCGACGGGGGTAGAGTGGCTGATGGGAGCGGTCCTACAGGCCGCCGAGCCGGCCGCAGCCCCCCCTCCGGTCATCCGCGAACTGTATGTGCCCTTCGATGATCTGAACGTGCTCCTGGAAAACCAGCCACATCGTGTGCTCCTGTCGCGTCAGGAATACGAGGAATTGCTGATCAAGGCGAAGCTCAAGCCCGAGCTGGCCCCGCCGGTGCGGGCTGCGGTTCTCTCGGCCGAATACCAGGTCACGGTCGAGCAGGAACGAGCCAGGATCGTTGGGCACCTGGCCGTCGAACTGATCGATGACCACCTTCAGATGGTGGGGCTGGACCTGGCGGGAGTTGGCCTCAGGAGCGTTCGCCTGGACGGCAAGGATGCCGCGGTCGGGCGGTCGAATGACGGCCGGGTGGTCCTGTTTGTCGAGCAGAAAGGCGTGCACGACGTCGAGTTGAATCTCGTCGCCCCGCTGACCACGACGGCGGCACAGCAGGTTCTCGATTTCCGCATTCCGACGCCGGGAGCCACTCGAGTCCATCTGACCGTGCCGGGCGATGTCGAGATCAAGAGCGGGATGAAGGTCATCAGCCGGACGGTAGACGCGGCCGCAAGTCAAACGCTTTTCGAGTTGTTGCCCGCTCATGAGAAAACCACCATTGTCATGACGCTCAACAGCCGGTTGCTCCGAAAGGAGCGCGTGGTGGTGGCCAGGAGTGTCGTGGTGGATGAGGTCACGCAGCACTATGAGCGGCTGCACGCGACCTTCTCGCTGGCCGTGCTCCACAAAGCGGTGGACAGCTTCCGGCTGGCGGTGCCCGCCGGTTTCGAGGTCACCCAGGTGCAGTCTCCCCTGCTGGCTCGGTGGAGTGTCGTCTCGGGTGAGCAGGACAGCCGTGTTCTTGACATTCGGCTGCGCGAGCAGACGAGCCAGACGGTTGTTCTGAGTGTGGCCGCGATTCGCGCCCTGCCGCCGGCCGAGGCCTGGGCTTTCCCGTCGTTCAAGGTGCTGGACGTCGCCGGCGAGGTGGCGGTGATCGGCCTGTTGCTTGAAGATGGAATGAAGGCTCACGGCATCCAGTCGGACGGGCTGATTTCCATTGACACCGGCGTACTGAATCAGGCGTTACCGGGCTCGGTCTTCCAGGCCGAGCCGGGGGCGCCTCAGATCCGCCCGATCGTGGCCTATTATGCCCCGCAATCGAGCTTCCGACTGGGGGCCGCATTGCGCAAGCCGCCGACGCGGCTTCTGGCGACGACCAACCTGCTGCTCACGCTGGCGGAGAAGAACCAGCAGATGCGCGGCGGCTATACCCTGCTGTCGGAGACGGAGAAGCTGTTTTCCGTGGACTTCACGGTACCGGATGGCTGGCTGGTCACGGACGTCACCGGGCCAGACGGCAAGAGCCTGAACACCGAGCGGTTCCCCGGGCGGATCCACGTTCAGTTGCCCCAGGGCGTCCCGCCGCGGCAGCCTTGCCAGGTGTACTTCCAGGCCAGCAGTTCGCCCGCCGGATGGCTCACCGGCTGGGCTTCCACGACGGTGTCGTTCCCGGTATTCCGGATCGTCGGGGCGACGCGGGAGACGGGGGCCGTCGCGGTAGCCGTCCAGGACGACCTGGCGGTTCGTCCGGACAGCCTGGACCAATTGACCCCGCTGGACGAGAAGGAAAAGGAGGCATTTGGCCTAGCCGGGGCGGCGACCAGCCTGGCGTATCGGTTTGACGGGCCGTCGTACCAGGCGAGGATTGTCACGGAGCGCGTCGTTCCGCGGTTGACCGCGCAGACCTACTCGTTCTTCGTCATCGGCCCCGACGTGCTCACGGCTCACTATGAGATCGTCTACGACGTGGAGCAGGCCAGGGTGCAGCGGCTCGGGCTGATTCTCCCGGCGACCGCGCCGGAGACGCTGTCGATCCAGGGACTCGACGGGGTGGTGTTGAAGGAGTACACCGGTCGGACTCTGGAGAATGTCCGTCAATGGTCCATTCTGCTGGAGGAAGCGCGGCGGGGGACGATCCGGGTGGCCATCGACTTCCAGCAGCCGATCACCGCCCGCGAAGTCATGGATCTGGACATGCCGGTTGTCAAGGCAGAGGGCGTGGCTCATCAGGCGGGATACGTCTCGGTCGAGGGCAACGCCGAACTGGACGTCAAAGTCAGGTCCAAGCTGCGCAAGGTGGACATCGGTGAGCTGGTCAACGCCCGGTACCAGCCGGGCAAGCGTCTGCTCGGCGTCTACAGTTTCGTCGGCGACGCGCCGGAGCTGGCGGTGAAGATCGCCCGCCATCCGGGCCATAGCCTGCCTTCGATTCTGATCGAGCGAGCGGAACTCATCACTGTGCTGGCCGCCGAGGGGCTCAGCCAGAACGCCGCCCGGATGCTGCTGCGGGCCAAGGATCCGTACATCGAGGTTCGGCTGCCGGCCGCGGCCACGCTGTGGTCGGCCGAGCTTGACGGCGTGCCGGCCAAGCCGCAGCGCGAGGATCAGCGGCTCCTGCTCCATCTGCCTGCCGGGAGCGAAACCCAGCTGCACGACCTGCGGTTCGTGTACGAGATACCGGTTCAGGGCGTCTGGTTTCACGACGACGTGGAGGTGCAGGCCCCTGCGTTGCTGCTGCGTCGATCGGCCCAGGCGGCCGGAACACCGGTACCGGTGGCAGCGCTGACCTGGCACGTATACGTACCTTCCGGGTATCGAGTGACCGATGCGGGCGGCACAGTGGTGACACATCAGATCGAGCCCGTGGAGCCGGCGATCAGCGTCGTCGGCCGGGCTTTGTACACACTGGCCGGAGGGATCAACCCGTTCTACTCCTCCCTGAGCCTCGCCCGAGCGCGAGAATCGGGCAGTATGAGGGCAGGGCCCGTAGCTAGATCAGAATCGGATTTCGATGCGAATGCTGACGGCATCGTCGACCAACTGGACGACGATGATCAGGCTCGGCAGGTTGCCAGAGACTCAAGGATGCGTGGGCCTGCCGCCGCGGGGAGGCCTGCTCGGGGCCGGGAACCGCAGGAGGAAGGCGAGAAGCCGGCGGAGGCCGCGGCCAAGGGGGACAAACCGGAAGGCGGTCTCTCGCTCGGGACCACGATCGCACCCCCGACGGCTCCTGCAAGAGGCGAACCGACATCGAAAGGCCTGTGGGTCCTGGAGGGCGTGCGCAGTCTCAAGATCGACCTCGAAGAGAGCGGAGAGCGGTTCACGTTCCGGAATCTGGGTGCAGATCCTCGCCTCTCTCTGGCGCTCCTGGACGAACATCGATCGTCGGCCTTGGCCTGGGCCCTGGCCTGTGCCGTCGGACTGTGGGGACTGCGGCTGGCCCAGCGACCGGTTCGCAGTCGCCTCAAGTACATTCTGGCGGTGATCCTGGCCGCTTCCCTGATCTCGCTGGTCAGCGGATCATTGCTGCTGACGGAGACGCTCAACCCATCCGTCTTGGTGGCCGCAGCCCTGGTCCCCTGCTACCTGCTGATTGGGCTGGTCCGCTGGCTCACTCATCATGTCGATCTGACGCCGGCACCCAAGGCACCGGTCGCGGCGGCATCCTCTTCCGCAGCCTCTGCCGCCTTGTTCCTCGCCGTACTGGCCTTGTGGCCGCACCCGCATGCCCGGGCCCAGGAGCCGCCCAAGAGCGGTCTGCCGATGGTGGTCGAGATCACCGAGCCGCACAAGCCAGTGGACGTGCCGCCCGACGTCATCCTGCTTCCATACGATCCGGCCTCTGGAAAAGGCATGAAGGATGTGCAACACCTGCTGGTCCCCTATGAGAAGTACCTGGAGCTATGGAAGCGGGCTCATCCCGACCAGCGGATGATGACGACCGTCCCACCGGCTGCTTACGGCCTGAGCCACGTGGCTTTGCGGGCCACGCTTCAGGGAGATGACAGCCTGTTTATCGACGGCCAGGTGGAGATCGATGTGTACGCCGAGGGGGCGATCCACGTCCCCCTGCCGCTGGAGAACGGCGTGCTGGTCAAGGCTGATCTCGACGGCCATCCGGCCAAGCTGGGGGTGGTGAGCGTCGCCCCGCCGCCGGGCAGTCAACCGGCCGCACTGCTGGCTTCGGAACAGCCGCAAGCGGCGCAAAAGGACACCGCGGCGGCGGCCAGCGTGCGTCTTGCCGGCGGCCTGCTGGTAGTCAGCATCTCCGGCAAGGGCCGGCACCATCTGACCGTCGCTGCTCAGATGCAGCTGCACCGATCCGGAGGCTGGCGGAGTGCGGAGGGTCGCCTGCTCGCGGCGACGGCCGGAACGCTGACCCTGGTGGTCCCTGAGGCCAGCACCGAGGTTCGTTTCGCCGGCGTCGCCGACCGGCTCAGCTACCTGACCGATCAACCGCACCAGTCCATCGAGGCCGCTCTGGCCGCCGATGGCCGGCTCTCGATCCGGTGGCGCCCGAAAGTCAACGAGGGCGTCGTGGACCAGAGCCTGACCGCGCAGTCCACCGCCCTGCTCGACGTCCAAGAGGACGGGTTGCGCCTGGTCTGGCGGGTCGGACTCGAGTTCCGTCGAGGCGAGCGCAGTTCGTTTCTTGTGTCCCTGCCTTCGGACTATCTTGTAACCCAGGTGGCAGGCGGAAACGTGCGCGGCTGGGAAGTCAACTCATCCGACGGAAGTCGGCATTTAGAGGTAACGCTCCTCAAGCCGGCGAAAGATCGCGAACGGTTTGACGTCCACCTCTGGCGCCGCGGCCAAGTCGGCGGGCGGGAACTGTCCGCGTTCGAGGTTCCGGCGGTCACGGTACCGGATGCCGCCCTGCATCATGGCAGCCTGGTCATTCGCCGCAGTCCGCTGCTCGACCTTCGGACGGAGAGCATCCACGGAGCCAGTCGGACGGACCTGCCTCCCGCGTCGGGATCGGCCGACGACCTCGCCCTGGTGGCGGAGAGCCCGCTGGGCATCCGGCCCTTCGCCGCGTATCGGTTCGTGGCCCTGCCATTCTCCATCCGGCTCAACGCCGCACCGGTACCTGGCCGGATCACGGCCAGGACGCAGGCTATTCTGCGGGTCGGCGAGCGCGAGCGAAGCCTGGAAGCCCGGGTGATCCTTGATGTTCAGGATCGGGCTCTTCATCACTTGGCGATTCTCGTTCCCGCGGACCTGGATCTGAACCAGATCTCGGCGCCCGGCGTGTTCGAGTGGGCGGTTACGACCCAGCAGGAACACAAGCTCCTCAGCATCGACCTGACCGAGGGCCAGACCGGATCGGTGTCCGTGGTAATCGCTGGCCGGTTGGGAGAAGCTGGTCCGGCCACGCAAGTACCTCTACCACGACTGGAAGTCTGCGGCGTGCAGCAACAGGAGGGCGACCTGGTGGTGCAGACCGATCCCGCGTTCAAGGTCGACACGGTCGATCTGCAGCAGTGCGAGCCGGTCCTGCTGAATCGGGTGACGGACTGGCTGCAGCCGCAGCAGCGGGAGCTGGCCCGGGTGGCCCTGCACTATCGATCACCGGCCTACCGCGGCCAGGTCCGGCTCGTTCCGCTCATTCCGAACGTGCACTGCTACACGGTGAGCAACGCCCGGATCACCGACCGGGCGATCGAAGAGACCGTGCTGCTCGATTTCACGATCCGGCAGGCAGGCATTCGAGAGGTGTCGTTCCTGCTGCCGGAGAACATGAAAGACGCTCGTGTGCATGTTCCCCAGCTTCGACAGAAGACCATCGAGGCGGTGTCGGAGGATGCCCTCAACGGCTCGCGCGCTTCATCGCGCCCTGCAGCGAGTCAACCTCAGGGTGCGTCCCAGGAGCATCGCGGCCTGATTCGCGTGGGTTTGCAGCTCCAGGACAGGGTCATGGGCCAGTTGCGGGTGCTGGTTGAGAACGACCGCTTGCTGACCGCTCAGACCCACCGGGTACCGATTCCCCTGGTTGAGACCGGCCAGACCGATCAGCGGTACGTGCTGCTGGAGAGTGCCGGCCGTGACGAGGTCGTGGTTGAGGTTCAGCGGGGGCTGACGCCGCTGGATCGTCAACAGAAGGAGCGGCAGACGCTGGCGGGTATTCTCGGCACGCAGATCCCCGATGCCTATGTCGTTGACGCGGGGGCCAAGGACCCCGCCTTGGCCTTCAAGACGAAGGACCGGGCGTTGGTCGAGACGGCCGGGGCTCGCATTGGCCTGGCCCAGGGCTGGATGAGCGTGGATGCCAGCGGGACCTATCGGGCGGTGCAGGCGTACCGCGTCGACAACAGCACCGAGCAGTTTCTGGAGATCCAGTTGCCCGCGGGAGCGGAACTCTGGACCGCGAGTGTGGCCGGCGAGCCGGCCAAGCCGACCCGATTGCCGGACCCCGCCAGGAGCGACCATCTGCTCATCCCGCTGTTCAAGACGGCCGCCGGCGATCTCGACTACGAGGTGGTGCTCAAATACGGTGGACGGTTGTCATCGCTGGGGGGCGCAGGGGCGGTCGCCCTCCCGCTCATTCGCGCGGTCAACATCAGCGCCGAGGTGAGCCAAGTGCGGCTGTTTCTTCCGGAGCAGTACAAGTGGTTCGATTTCGGCGGCACGATGACACAGGTTGAGGACGACGCCGAGTTGGCCGCGGGCTTCGTCTCGTACCAGACCAAGCGAGCCGAGCGACTCAATCAGGCGATGCGCGGGACGAGCGGCTTTGCCCAAGTGCGGGCCGTGGAGAATCTTAAGATTGTGCAGTCCGAGCTGGAGGGATACCAACGAAGCATGTCGTCGCTGGGCGACAATGTCCAGCTGCAGGCAGAGTGGGCATCGAATTCCCTGGCCATCGCCGGGGCGAACAAGCAGAGCGCGGAGGTTGTCCAGAAGCTCGGCCGTCTCGACGCGGCCGACAACCGCGGCACCCTGAACCGATACTACTTCGATCAAGGCAGGATCCGATCCCATGATGTCGTTCAGGCAGGTACGGGCAACTTCGTTCTCGATTTCGAGCCGTCGGCTTCGCGACCGGCGGCGACCGATCAGGAGTTCAACGGGGCCTGGTTTGCCTCCAAGGGTCTGGCCAATCAGGCAGCGGACGTCGATGCCGGCAAGCGGTTGGGATTCCTGCAGGGGCTTGGCAGGGAGAAAGGGCAGGCCGGGGATCTGCAGGCTCAGGCCAAGGCGCCGGCCGTTGTTCAGGGGCCACCACCACCCCAGGTGGTTGCTCAACCGTCAGCCGACGGCAAGGTTGCCAAGCCAACCGAAGACCTGCCCACCCAGGCGCGGCGTATCAAGGTGGGGCGAGAAGCGGGAAACACCGGCCAGCAGGCCCTGGGCCAGTATCAGGCCGCCCTGCAGGAGCAGACCGCCCGCCGGCGACACGGCGGGGGCGAGGACCGTCAGCATCTGGCCGAGGGAAGAGGCTTCGGAGGTTTCGGCGGAGGGTTCGGAGGTATGGGAGGTATCGGGGTCATGCCCCCAAGGCCCGCGACCACGCAGCCGAGCCTTCCGTCCGGCCTGACCAGTCTGGATGTGGATCTTCCCCAGGTCGGCAGGCTCTACCGGTTCACTTCACCTCGCGGCGAGGCCACGATTACGGTTCGGACCTTATCACGGTCGTCGATCGCGACGCTCAAGCGGCTTGGTCTGGCACTGCTGGTCGTGGTCGTCGTAGGGTTGACCCTGAAACTCGCGACCCGCTTGGCGAACTCGCGGGTGTCGCGTTCCGCGCTCCGCCGGGTCGCGATCGTTGTAGGAGCGATCAGCGTGGTGAGTGGCGTTTTTCCCCTCGCAGGCCTTGGCTTGCTGATCCTGGGAATCGCGAGCTGGCTGGGCCGACGGAAGGAGCGTACCCCCGGGGCTCCCTTACCGACGTGAGTTGCCCGGACCGATGAATGGCGATAGCCGGGACTCGCCCCCCTGCTCCGGGCGAGCCGGCGGAGGGCTCAATCCTGCGCCCATCGCATCACCGCGTCACCACTTGAACGTCTGGGTGGAGGAGTTGTACTGCACGTTGCACTTGGCGTAGATCGACTGGGCCAGGGCGGATGGCAGGCTCGGATAGTAGTACCCCGTCAGGAACGACAGCATCAGCTTACGACCCGTGCGGTTGAACTCGGCGTGCCCGTCGCAGTAGGCAATATTGGCGCCATCGGCGCCGTGGTTGTTGTAGGCATCCGGCCAGTTGTTGATCCCGTCAGGCTTGTTGGCCGGCGGATCATCATCCGCGTCCCCGAACAGCAGCATGCCGTAGGGCCGCTTGACGTTCTTGAGCGACTTGATCGGCTCGCGCGTCTCCCATTTCGAGGTCGTCGGGTTGTAGAAGGGTTCGGGTTTCGGCTTGAAGCCGTTGAAGTTGTAGGCGGTCCACATCCAGGTCCGCATCTCATAGCTGTGTCCGCCGGTACTGTCGTCGGCGCTGTCGGCGTTGTCCAGGAGGTCATCCGGCCGCCGAACCACGTTTGTGGTGCTCGGGCAGACCACCACGCGGAAATCGCGCAGGTACCTGGGGTAGAGGAGCCGCATGCCGTCTCCACCTCCGTTACCCTCTCTATAGATATAGATGCCGTCCCGATCCCGCTCGGCGTACATGAGCGCCGCCAGCATGATCTGATGCTCGTTGCCGGCGCACGCCATTCGGCGGGCTTGCTCTCGTGACCGATTGAGCGATGGAATGAGAATCGAGATCAGCAAAGCGATGATCGCGACCACGACCAGGACTTCGATCAGCGTAAAACCTCGCCGGGTTTGCATGAGAAAACCTTTCCGCGACAGCCACAGGCCCGCACCGCCTACCCACGCGAACACATCACTACGCACGACCCCTTATCCGCGTCTTATAGATCCGCATCCGGAACTGTACCTCCATCATAAAGCAAGACTGCAGCCTCCGTCAAGCCTGAAGTTCCGGGATGAACGCTGGTGTCTTACGCTCCTCCGAACCACTGATTGAAGCCACGGCGGACGGGTGCTACTTCAAAAACGTGCCCCCTTGGCTTGTCACGGTCACCCGGACGCGAGCGTTTCCGGTCGCTGGAGGCGCGCAACTGAACTCGATGGGGTTTTCACCTGATTGCAGCACGGGCACGTCACCCGTCGGCCGCACCTTGCCCAGCGGTTCGCCCCTCCGCCCGTACAGCGTGCAGTCGTCTGACGAGTTGAACTCGAGATAGCCGCCGGTGTCGATGGTGACCGGGAAGGTGAGCCGCTGGCCCGCGACGGAAAGGGTCGGATTGGCCACCTGGGCCTCGACAAGGGGAATGGCCTTGATCGGGCTCAGGTGGCATGTGACCTCCTTGCCCCGCGGGACGTTGTTCATCCACACCCCGAGCGTTTCCACTTGGGCGTGGTTGACCACCTCGCGGTATAGCCCGTAGATGCTCCCGCCGTACGGCCACGGGTAATCGCCCACGCGATCGCCTTCTGGCTCGACGAGCTCGAAATAGCGCCAGCCGGTGAAATCCACCTTGACATAGTGGTCACCGATCGCGGTTGAGACGTGATCAGGGCTGCGGAGCTGGAAGTTCAGGACTTCGCCCTGGCCATCGCCGTGGACCCAGAGGCCGAGGGCCTGCTGGCGGGAGAGATCCAGGGGCGGTGTGAACTTACGGACCATGGCTACCCAGGAAGGTTGGCCGTCAGTCGGCTGTCGGTTGGAGACCTCGAAGCGCCCGCTGACGTCGCCGACTTTGACCGGGTCGGCGGATGTGGTCAGGTCAGCCGCCATGCCTGGGGCCGCCGAGCGATGGGCAAACGCTCCGGGTTCGCGGAAGTCGACCACGACGGGATTGCCGGGTGCGTCGTAGGCGCCGGCCGCATGGAGGGCTTCGATCCGCAGCCGCAGTGTTTGAGGGCCGAACTTGTTGACCACTTGCCATCGTGCGCTGCCGTCCTGGAGGCCGGTGACCTTGTGGCGGGCGTGTTGCACCGGAAGGAAGGCGTGTCCGCCGTCCACCGGGACAAGCCGGTACTCGTCGCCGGGGACGCGCAGGGCGCTCTTGACACTTTCTGGGAAGTGGCCGCGGTGTCGCAGATCCTCGTATTGCCGCATGATCGCGGCCAATCGCTGGAATGCCGGCACCTGCCGGATGGTTTGCGTGTCGATTCCTTGCAGGGAGAGACCCGTATCGGTGCCAAGGCATTTGCAGCACAGGTATTCGATATCGTCGGGGAATGTGGCTTCGATTTGCGGACCGCTCCACGTCTTGACCGCCCACCAACCGAGGTGACCGGGGAGGAACATCCGCCGGCTCTCCTGATTGGCGTGGCAGTGCAGGTCCACAAATTTCTTGTAGGCTCGCTGAGGATGGTCCCAGGCGACGTATCGTGAGCGGACGTACCAGAGGTGGTGGTGGAAGGTGCTCATTTCCATGAGAGCCGGTTTCTTGAGCCGTTTGCAGATCTCGAAGGTGAACCGGGAGCCATAGTGCCAGCCGTTCTCCGGCCCGCCGATGATGCCCTCGCCATCCAGGGCATCGAGGTAGATCATGTCGAATCCGCACTCGCTAAACATATCCGCAGTTCGAGCGGCGACTTCTGCGAACAGGCTCGAGTCGCCATCGGGCACGAACAGGCCGAAGCACTCCTTGAGATGCTGGACCTTGGCGCCCTTGGCGTGCGGTGTGACGCGTGTACCCCACGCCCCGCGCTGGCATTGCGTGAAGGCGAAGGGCGACTGCTTATTGATGGCCGCGTAGGTGACGAGCTCATCGTCGATCTGCAGGGTAACGCTGTTCCAAGTGAAGAAGGACGTCAGCGTGGACATCTTGTCCGTCGATTCCAGCACGGGCACAGACAAGGCCTCGGCGGTCAGATCTTCGGCCAGGGTGAAAATCGCGTCCTTGGCCAGCCGCGGATCGGGAGTCGGGGAGACCCACTCCGCGTGCTTGTCGAGGAAGAACGCATAGGTGTGCAGTCCGGCGGCGATGCCGGCCGCATGGAGTCTGTCGATCACTACCTTGAAGCTTGCCCGGCCTTTTGGATAGGTCACGGGGTTCGGGCGCAGGTCGCCGAAGCGAAACGATCCGCCGCCGTGGAAGTCGATCTGGTTCATGCCGGTGGCCCGGGCAACGCGGATCCAGTCTTCAACGTTTTTCTCGGAGCAATCGCCGAAGTTGAAGAGGTAGGACCCCTGGTTGATCGGAGCGTCCATCGCCCACGGTCCGCCGAGCGTGGAGTGGGGCAGCTCCGGGGCGTCGCGGACCACCTCCTGCATCACCGCCCGCAGTTCGCTCGCCGGGCATCCGATGATCGCGAGGCTGGCACCGGTCAGCCCGAATCGAGGATAACACATGCCTTTCAGCCGCGCGTTTGGGCCGGGCAGTTCGTGGACGTTGGTCTTGAGATTGCGTGCCAGGGCACAGGCCGCGAAAGGCTCGCCCGCCTTGCCGGCGAGTGTCAGCTGGACGTCGCAGAAGGTCAGTTCGTCGAGTTGCTCATCGCTGACCGAGACGACTTCGATGAGGAAGTACCGCCCCTTGGGGACGACGCGCAGCACGGCGGTAACGCCCGAGTCCCCGAACGCGACCTTCAGGTTATCGCCTTCGGCGGCGACCGACGTGGCTGCATAGTCTTTTCCGGCCTTCTTGAGTCGGGCGAAAGGCGCGCGCGGGGCCTGCGCGGCATAGTCCCTGTCCGCCGCCCGCTCGGCGAAGCGGGCAGTCGCGCCGTCGGCACCGAGAACCCATGTCACCAGCGGGTTCTCCCGCCGCACCTCCTTGGACGCACCCTCCGGCCCCCCTGACGCCGACGATGTCAGGATGCCGGCGACGAGAATCAGACCTGAAACCACCACGGTGCGATGAGCGACGCGACATGGGAAAGCCGGCATAGGTTCGCCTCCACCGGATGTGCTTGGATCTCAGTACAGCCTACCTGAATCGAAAGCCGTTGTCACACCGAAAGCTGCGATCGCCTTGACGAACCGGCGACCGAGACGATAGAATTCATCCGCCATCTCAAGCATCGTTACGGGCTGTGTTCACCGCAAGCTCTGTTTTTGTGGTTGGCGCGGCTCGGTGTGGTCAACACGTCGGCTATCAGTCTGGAGGATGAAGCAATGTTCAAGGGCACATGCACCCGTCTGGCGGTCATGATCTTCGCCAGCTCCCTGGCAGTCTGCGCCGCAGCGACCGCTGCACAAATGGAGTGGGTCCACTGGCAGGTGATCGACCTCGGTTCCGCATTCAACAATACCAGCGGCTACGGCGACAATCCGCTTTCTGTCGCGTTCGACGGCGTCAACGCCTATGTCGGCGGCTACAAGAACACGGCCGGCAGTCCGGGCACGGTCGGGGTGGTCAAGGTGGAGGATGTCACCGGCGCGGCAACGCTGACACCGCTGGCGGCCACGCAATTCGCGTCGCCGACCTCCCGCGGTATCGACGCGCTGGCGTATCACGCGGGCACTGATTCGTTGTTCATCGCCCACGACAGCGGCACCGCGGCCACCGGCTTCATCACCCGCCGCCAGGCCTCCGACGGGAGTGTGGGCGGCTCAGGCTGGACGGTAAACGGTCCACAGAATGCTCGGCCATTCGCCATGGCCGTCGACCCCCGGGGCGACAACGGTTCAGCCGGCGTGGCCTTCCTCACCCAGGGCTCAGGTCGCAGGCGTCTGCTGTCGTTGACCGACGGGGCAACGCTCTTCGACGGCAGCAACGGAGGGATCATCAATACCTCGCCTGATTCCGGTTCGACCTGGCGGGCACTGTCTTTCGACAGCAAGGGGAACGTAGTCGACGCCAACCAAAACGCCTACGGGTACGGCTTGCGGGTCACCGACAACCAATGGTCCACCCTGGCCGGCGCGACCAACGTCATCACGCGAGCCGATCTCAAGACCGGTGCGGTCAACAACATCGGCCAGGGCATCGTGATCATGGAAGGCGTGGGCTCCGATCTGCTCGCTTTCTCTGGCCGCAACGTCACCAGCCTGACCGACTCCCTGGGCGGCGTCGCTGAGGTTGCAGACACCCATGTCCACATCCGCAATCTCGACGGCTCGGTCACCGGCCTGACCCAGATGGTGCTGACCGGGGCCGAGCCGATCGGCGGTGTTGCCCAAACCGCCTGGGGTGTACAAGACGCCAACGCCGACACCAAGAACCTGGCCTTCGGACGGGACAACCGCGGGCGGCCTACACTCCTGGTGGTAGACTTTGTGACCCGACGGCTGGATGTGTACGTGCCGGAACCGGCAAGCCTGGCTATGCTGGGACTGAGCGGCCTGCTGCTCGCCAGGCGACGACGGTGACAAGGGATGTCATTCGTTCAGCGGGGCTGAGCGGAATAGGTGAATGTGAGAGCGGCATCCGCCCGGAGGATTGGCCGATGTCGAGGTGTGTCAGCAACACGGGCCCGGAAGCCTTCCGCGGATCCACCGCCTTGAGGCCAAGGCGACTCGCTTGTCCTGCGCACCGGGCCTTCACCCTCATCGAGGTCCTGGTGGTGGTGGCAATCGTCGCCCTGCTGGTGGCCGTGCTGATCCCGTCGCTGACCAGGGCCCGCGAGCAGAGCAAGAATACCGTTTGCATGAGTAACCTCAGGCAGTTTGCGTACGGGTTCCAGTTCTACAGCCAGGACTACCGGTTGAACCCGCCGCCCAACCGCGTCAAACCCTCCAGGACCGGCCCATACTACGGCACCCCCCCGGACTACCGGGACAGCGACTGGTGGTACTACCGACACATGGTGCCCAAGTATCTCGCCCCGGAGAAACTGACCGCTACGAGTTCAGCCTTCTTCGGCGTGTTCGCCTGCCCGGGCGACACCAAGCAGGCCGGCCGTTCCTACTCGATGAACATCTTCGCCGGCAACTTCCCGATGGACCCGCCGGACAACACCGCCACGCCCTACTCGAATGGCAGGCCGTTCAATCCCTACAGCGTGAAGATGAGCTATCGCTACATGGTCCTGGTCGAGTCTTTCGCCGACCACGAGGACAGCAAGAACCGGGGCGTCTTCGGCACAGACTACGTCGTCGGGCTCAGTGGGCCGACTTACTCAAAGTACAAGGACGACATCGATTTCGGAAAGCACCGCGGCCGGGCCAACTTCTTGTTAGGCGATCTTCACGTGGAGAGCTTGGGCAAGGACCGCATCTCGCAGAGCAACGCGACCGACCCGGGCAAACGAGCATCCAGTCTGCGGATCTGGTGGTCTCCCGAGGACGATCAGTGGAATGTCGCATTACCCGAATGACTCCCATAAGGAGAAATGCCATGACCAGGGGAAAGAGTGACAAAGTTGATGGCATGTGTTCGCCCTTCGGGCGGAAGCTCATGCTGGTTGCCGCGACCCTCGTCGCCGCCGTGACGATCGTCCGGGCGGACTACTTCCTGATCAGCAGCGTCGATCTGGGTGCCGACTTCGGCCCCGCCGGCAACAACCCGATGTGCATCACGTTCGACGGAGTCTATGCCTACCTCGGGGGGTATAACGGAAGCGGGCTCAGTCGCGAGATCGGCATTCTCAAGGTGAATCTGGCCAATCCAACCGACAAGGCCGAGCTCGCCGCCGCGAAGCAGACCGTCGACACCTTCCGCTACTACGGTGCATTGGTGGTGCGAAACGGCGTGCTCTATGCTCTGCTGGATCGCCCCTCCGGCAACGATGTCGCCACCACGAACGTCCGAGCCATTGACGTGACCACCGGAGCGTTGGTTGAGACCTTTGACGGCGACAACCTCGCCTCTCCCGGCAACGGCATGGTGGTGAAACCGGCTGGCATGACCGCTCCCGCCATCGGCGGTATGGCCTACGATCCGGGATACGGCGGCACCGACATGGGCTTGGCCATCTTCGGCTTCGGCTCCGGACGCCGGGTCCTTCTGGACATCGATTCCGGGGCGACCCTCCACACCCAGGCGTCCGGCTTCATTGTGTGGGGCGGCTCGAGTTTCAAGGACTCCACTTCATGGAAAGACTGCTGGTTCGACACCAACGGGGATGTCTACCAGCGGCGATCGAACCAGGTCCAGCGGGCCATCCGGACGGGAGGCAACTCGGCCGGCAGCATCGAGCAACTCACGGACGCACTCAAGCTCGAGGACGGCACCCCGGTCATCGAGCCTGGTGACGGCAAGCCCGTGGCGACGCGCTTAGCGCCTGAGGTGGTTGGTCAGAACCTCGCTTTGCTCAACAGCGGCGGGGGAGCGGGCGCCGAGGATCTCGTTGTCTTCAACGATCGACCGGATCCCCGCTATGTGCCCCCGCCCCTCAGCTTTGCCAGCACGATCAAGCTGATCAAGAAGAATGGCGATCTCCCGCCGACTCCGGTCCAGTTCCTCAAGGCCGACGGCACACCTCTCGACCCCGCCGCCGACACCCCTGACGGCAACGGCGTGTATGACTTCCATTACGAGGCGGCACAGGATCTGCTGCTCATCTCGGATTTCAGCAACCGCCGCCTGCTGGTCTTCCAGGGCGTCCCGCCCGCGCCGGGAGCATGCTGTCTGCCGAGCGGTGAGTGCGTCGAAGTCAACTCCTTTGAGTGCCAGGCCCAGGACGGCAGTTTCATGGGTGCCGATACCACCTGCGCAGAGGCCAACTGCCCGCAACCGTGCCCCAAGCCCTTCGCCGACGGCGACCGAGACCAGGATGTGGACCAGGTGGACTTCGGGCTGTTCCAGCTCTGCTACACCGGTGCCGAGGGCGGCGTTCCGGAGGGCTGCGCGTGCTTCGACAAGAACACGGACGGAGCCGTGGACGCGGTGGATCTCCAGACATTCGTCACCTGCTGGAGCGGACCGGCCGTGGCGGCCAACCCGGACTGCGCGGCGAACTGATATCGAGACGATCGAGTGGGGACACGAGACGAACGTCTGCCTGGAGGAGCGGCCGGGCCGGGTTGCCGCGCGGCTCAGGGGCTCACCGCCCTGAATAGGCCTCCGCCAGCTCGACCATGCGCCTCAACCGCTCCGGCCTGACGTGCGGTGCCACTGAACAGGCCGACGAAAGAATGTAGCCGGAGCCGGGTGAGCCGATCGCCAGCCTTTTCCGGACAGCAGCCTCGAAGGTCGCGTCGTCGGCTCGGAGCATCTCGTTCACCGCGTCCAGGTTACCCTTGAAGAAGAACCGGCTGCCAAACTCCGCCTTGGCCCTGGCGAGATCCACCGTACCCAATGGCGGCGGGTCAAGCGTGTCGAGTCCGTCCACGCCCGTCTCGGCCATGAGATCCAGGCGGTCTCCGATCGCCCCACAGGTGTGAGTGTAGATCGGCAGGCCGTGCTCGTGGACGGCGGCGGCCACCTGCCGCTCGTAGGGTGCGACGAACTCCCCGTACATCGCCCGACTGATGAAGCCCGCTCCCGCAAAGGCCGAGCTGATGAGGATGGCATCCGGCCCGCAAGGAGCGTACACCCGAACCTGGGCGATGACATGACGACTGACTTGCGCCAGCAATTGGTGGCACATGGCCGGCGAGTCGAGCAGGGCGATGAGCGCGTTCTCATACCCAAACAGCTCCAGAAGATGGGTGAATGGTGAGAAGACCTCCATGTGAATCGAGACCTCGGGGCAGGTGATCCGGGCGCGTCGCAACCCGGCCGTCAGCCATGGCGGATAGGCTTCCGGCTCACCGAGATCCGCATCGGGCACGACATCCCACAGCGCGGGAGCATGCCAAGTGTTCCAGACATATCCGGGAGTACGAAACGTGGCCGGATCGCCGGGATCGATCATCTGAGGATCAGCCCGCGGAAGCGGCTGCCGGTCGGCGATGAAGGCGTGGGGGTTGTCGTCCAGTGGAAACCAGGTCTCGAGCCCGTTACGCCAGGTCAAGCATTCACCCTGGTCAGCAGGACGCGACACCAGGACGTATTCCCGCCAGTCCGGGGGACGGCCGGGCAGATTGATCAAGAACCCGTCGAAGCCGTACCTCTGCTGGAACTCCGCCAACGTCTCGACGAAGAGCCGACTGTCGAACCAGATGTCTGCCGGCCTGTGCCGCCCGTGGATGAAGTAGTGCCCCAATGCCAACTGGCACATGACCGGTACACGATCACAGGGCTGGTGGTTCATTGCCGCCTGGATGCGCTGGCGCGGGGTCATCACAGGGTATGATAGTCCAGGAGGGAATCCTGAGCGAGATTGATGGTCCCCTGCCGCGTCCGTAGAATCAGCCGCATGTGGCGCAACATCCGCCTGTTGATTGCGTACGACGGCACGGACTTCCACGGCTGGCAGCAACAACCGGGTATGCGAACGGTGCAGGAATCGATCGAGCAGGCCCTGCGTCGAGTGGTCCATCACCAGGTTGCGGTTCTGGGGGCTGGGCGGACGGATGCGGGGGTCCATGCCGCCGGGCAGGTCGCCAACTTCGAGACGACCAGTACCATGCCCTGCGAGAACCTCAAGAAGGCCATCGGTGGGCGGTTGCCCAAGGACATCTCCATTGGTGCGGCGGACGAGGTTCCGCTTGGGTTTCGGTCCACCAGCGACGCGGTGTCCAAGCTCTACCGCTACCGGATCTACAACGCCGCTCACCGCCCGGTGGATGAGCTCGCCCAGCGTTACACCTACCATTTCTGGCACCCGCTTGAAGTCTCGCGAATGCGGGCGGCGGCCGCGTATCTCGTGGGCACCCACGACTTCGCCGCCTTCGCGACTCAGGGGAGCGAGCGGCAGACCACGGTCCGAACGATCCTCGGCATCGACATCTATCCCCGCTACAACGAATTGCGGATCGATGTCGAGGGCACGGGCTTCCTGTACAACCAAGTCCGGAACATGGTCGGCACGTTGATCGAGGTCGGCCGAGGCCACTGGCCGGTGGAGCGCGTCCCCGGCATTCTGGCCAGCCGGGACCGGTGCCAAGCCGGTCCGACGGCTCCGGCCCGCGGGCTGTGCATGCAGTGGGTGCGCTACGATCTGACTCGCCCGCCGAAGAACCCCCGGCCGGCGGATGCGGCGCTCTCCGACCTGCCCGGCATCTCCGAGGGCGAAGATGGCGACCTCGCGGACCTGGACTCATGAACATCTGCCACATCATCACTCGGCTGATCATCGGTGGCGCCCAGGAGAACACGATCCTGACCTGCGCGGGACTCCACGACCGCGGGCACCGGGTCACGCTGCTCGTCGGGCCCGAGACCGGTCCGGAAGGCTCGCTGCACGACGAGGCTCACCGAGGCGGCTACGACGTGCGGATCGTGCCGAACATGTGCCGCGCGGTCCGACCGCTGACCGATCTTCGGGCGCGCCGCGAGTTAGCGGCCGTGCTTCGGGATCTGCGTCCCGAGGTTGTCCACACCCACAGCAGCAAGGCGGGGATCCTCGGCCGGCTGGCCGCTCGCGACGCCGGGGTGCCGATCATCGTCCACACCATCCACGGCATGAGCTTCAACCGAACGCAGTCATGGCCGGTGCAGATGCTCTATCGGCGGCTGGAAGGCTACTGCGCCCGGTTCACGCAGGCGCTGGTCACCGTAGCCGACGCGATGCGCGATCAGGCGGTGGCGGTCGGGATGGCCCCGCGGGACAAGTTCGTGACCGTCTACTCCGGGATGCGAACCGAGCTGTTCGATCCGGCGGGCGCGGACCGGGCCGCCGTTCGGCGCCGCTGGGGAGTGGCCGACGAGGAGATCGTCATCGGGGCGGTGGCTCGCCTGTTCCGCAACAAGGGCTACGAGGTCCTGATCCCGGCGATGGCCCTCGCGGCCCAGCGGAATTCCAGGCTGCGGTTCGTGTGGGTCGGCGACGGCGCTCAACGCACCGATTATGAGAAGCAATTAGAGTCTCTGGGTATTCTTGGGCGCGTTCATCTCACCGGTCTCCTGGCACCACAACGGGTGCCGGAGATGCTCGCGGGAATGGACCTGCTGGTGCACGCCTCCCAGTGGGAAGGTCTGCCCCGGGCGGCCGTTCAGGCCCTGCTGATGGAATGCCCGGTCATCAGCTTCGACATCGACGGCGCCCCGGAGGTCGTCCTCCCCGGGCGAACCGGAGCACTGGTCCGACTCAACGACGTCCCCGGCCTGGCCGAGGCCATGGTCACGCTCGCCCGCGACGCGAGCGAACGCCGCCGCCTCGGGAAAGCCGGAAGGCAACTGTGCCTCGAACGGTTCGACCAGCGGAAGATGGTGACCGAACTGGAATCGCTGTATCTCAAGCTGCAGAAGGATGCCGGCCCGAACCGAGCCCATCGCTGAGGAGTCCTACCCATCCGCCAACGCATCGACATCACGGCCATCGCCGCCCTTCTGGGGGCGATCATCAGCTGGGGCACGATCCCGGTCATGCTCCGGTATCTGGCCTGCCCGGCGAGGGTTCCGGACGGATTCACCGCGAATCTGGTGCGTTATCCGATTGCGGCCATCGCCTGTCTGCCCTGGCTGGTCTGGGGCATCCGGCGCGGAGAGCTTCGCGGGCTCTGGCTGGCCGCCCTGTTGCCCTCGGTGGTCAACACCGTCGGTCAGACGCTCTTCGCCTGGACCCCGTATTTCGAGAATGCCGGGCAGCTGTCCTTCCTGCTGCGGATCGCGGTGGTGTGGAGCATCCTGATCGCGTTCATGGTGTTTCCCGACGAGCGGCGACTGGCTCGCAACCGGCGGTTCTGGTCGGGCGCGACCCTGGCGATCGCGGGCTTCGCGACGCTGAGCTTCCCACGACTTGCCGCCAGCGGGGGACACACACTCATCGGTCTGACCATCATCTTCACCTGCAGCCTGTTCTGGGCCTTCTACGGGGTCTCGGTCCGCTACGTCATGCACAAGAAGCATCCGCTGGTTCTGTTCAGTCTGATCAGCGCCTACAGTTCAGTCGGCCTGATCGGCATGGCGCCGCTGGGCGATCCGTCAAGCGTACTGGGACTGTCGGCCTATGACTGGTCGATCCTGATCGGCTCGGCGCTACTGGGAATCTCGCTGGCTCACGGCCTGTACTACGTGGCCGTCCAGCGGATGGGCGTGGCGGTTTGCGAGCTGGGCCTGCTCATTGCCCCGTTCATCTCCCTTGCCGGTTCGCACCTGATCACAGGGGAGACCTTCACCCGCGTTCAGTGGCTTGGCGGCGGCATCCTGCTGATCGGAGCGGCCCTGGCGATGGATTCGCGGCGGAGCCGAAAGGCCAGGCCGCCCGAGCCGGAGGACAAACTGGCCGACACGAGCGGCTTGACGGACTGACCGAAGTGAGGTGTGAAGCCGCGGCCCCCCGCGTGACCACGGGAAATGCCGTGTCGCGCTGTTCAAGACCCACCCGCCGGTCGAGTCCGCCGCCACGGAGGCTTCTACTTCATGTCCCGGACCAGCTTCTCGAACAACTCCGCCGGCAGCTTGCGGGCGGGGTTCACGACCACGACGGCCAGCGTTCGCGGGACCTCGACGGGATGCTGGCGGGCCATGTCCGAACCGAGAGTCGAATCGATCAACGCGCACCCGTCCTCGACGTCCTTCTTGAGTTCCAGCGCTTCGGCCCCGGCCACAGCGATACCCATCCCCGGCGTGGACTGATGATCGCCTCGTCCGCGGGGTGATCGCTGCCGCCGACCGGTGACTGGCGACACCGTGGCGACGGAAGCCAGGAAGGGTCAAGGTCGCAAGCGAAGACCCCGCCACTCGACACAAATCGTTTCATTACAGGAGCTTACACCTGTCTACCAGCTCTCGACCCCCGACGAGCCGCTCTCGGGCCTGGAAACAACTTGCCGCTCCCCCCGGCAGAATGCGGCCAACAGCTTCCGGCGTAGCCTAGAGGGCTGCTCCGCCCGTTGCCTTTCCTCGAAAGGCACGCGTTGTCACCCGGGCAAGACCGCAGTATGATATAATACTAGGAATCTCTTCCGAGTTCAGGAACGGGCACAGGTTCGCACATACTGAGGCCGAAAGGACGGTCCAAGAATGAGACCCCAGCACAATCGCCGGAGCCGAGAGGCGTCCAGGTCCCGGGCGGCCGGGTTCACGCTCATCGAAGTCCTGGTCGTGGTGGCCATCATTGCCCTGTTGATCTCCGTGCTCCTGCCATCGCTGACCAAGGCTCGCGAGCAGGCTCGGGTAGCCAAATGCCTCGCGAATCTGAAGAGTCTTGGCACTGCGACCGGCGCCTACTTGAACGCCGAGAAGGACCGGTTCTGCTGGACCCCGGTGGTCTACCGCGGGTCCGCTGAGCCGCAACCCATCTCCAACTACTTCGGCGGCAAACGCGGCATCGGGGTGCCCGAGGACCGCGGAGGCGTGCTGGACAATGCTTACTGCCCCGGCGGCTACTACGATTTTCTCCCCCAGGATCGACCGCTCAACAAGTACGTCGCCTCCGCGAAGGTCAGCACCAGGACCGAGATGGAGGTCTTCGAGTGCCCCGCGGACGAGGTCAGCGAATACCGCGGCGTGGGCAGCCGCGGCAACTTTGCCATTCCTCGGACTCGCACTTCGGCCTACGACGTGACCGGCACAAGTTACCAGAGCAACGTCAACTACAACGTGTATATGGTCAAGGCCGAGGGTTTCAGTTCGGACAACGCCGCCCGCCGCGCTCGCCAGGCGCTGCTCAGAGACCGCATCGTCCAGGTTTTCTACAAGAAAGGTCCGTCCCGGGCGGTGATGATCCACGAGGATCCGTCCGACTGTGCCACCGGCGGCGTGTGGTACGACTACCCCTACACGGCCAAGATCCGCGGCTGGCATGGGCGCTTCGACCGGCACAGCTACTCGTTCCTTGACGGCCACGCCGCCAACATGCTCGTTGAAGGCAAGGTCAACCTGGATCACACGTATGACGCCAACAAGAACTTCATCAACTGCTCCCCGGGCCAGGCCGGATGCAGCAACGGCAACAGTGAGGTCGTTTTCCGCCAGGACTACATGCAGCAATAAAGCGAGGGCCATTTCGATCCATGTCTGAAGACAACAGCAAGACCGCGCTGGCCCTGAAGATCGGTGTCATTGTGATTGCCGTGGGCGCGGCCCTGTTCCTTGCATTCCGCAGTGGAGACGAGGCGGAGCAACCTGATGCCGCCGAGGATGCGATGCCCTATATTTGCCTGGACGACAACCACGTGTTCACCTTGACTCCGAAGGTCTTTCAGGAGATGAGTCGACAAGGAGAGGTAAAGACCGACGGGCAACGCCTGGACGAGGGCAGGACGTTCGTGCGCTGCCCGACCACCAAACAGTTTACCGCTGTTCCCGCGATCAAGTGCCCGAAGGACGGTACCTTCTTCCCCGGACGACGCAAGGACGGTGTTCCCGGCAAGTGCCCCAAGTGCGGGTACGCCTTCTACCACACTCACCCGTGAGCCGCAGGGCTCGCGGCCTGCCGTTCAGCACTCTCACCCGGCGATGCGAGTGAGGACGATGGTGTCGTTCTGGCCACCGAAACCGAAGCTGTTGCTGAGGGCGGCGTCGACGGTGGCCTTGCGGGCCTTGTTGGGGACGTAGTCCAGCGGGCAGTTGGGATCGGGGTTGGCGTAGTTGGTCGTCGGCGGCAGAACGCCGTCGCGGATCGCCAGCACGCAGGTGATCAATTCGACGGCTCCGGCCGCGGCGATCAGGTGACCCATCATGCTCTTGATCGAGCTGACCGGCACCTTGGTCGCGAACTCCTTGAACACGCCCTGAATAGCCAGGCTCTCGATCTTGTCGTTCTCCTCCGTGCCCGTGCCATGGGCGGAGATGTAATCGATCGTCTCGGGCTTGACACCGGCGTCCTCGAGGGCCAGCCGCATCGCGGCGATGCCACCCCGGCCGTCCTCGTGAATATCCGTGACCCGGAAGGCGTCGGCGGTCGAGCCGAAGCCGGCAATCTCGGCCAGGATGCGGGCGCCCCGGCGTCGGGCATGCTCGTACTCCTCGAGGATGACGATGCCCGCGCCCTCGCCGAGGACGAAGCCGTCGCGGGTCCGGTCGAATGGCCGGCTGGCGGTCAGGCAGGAATCGTTGCGTGTGGAGAGCGCGGTCAGGCGATTGAAACCGGTGACGCCGAAGGGGTGGATCATGCTGTGCGTGCCGCCGGAAATGATCACATCGACATCACCGCGGCGAATGAGATTGGTCGCCTCGCCCATGGCCTGAGTGCTGGCGGCGCAGGCGGTCAGGGTATTGAACGTCGGCCCCTGGGCGTTGAACTGGCAGGCGATGTGTCCGGCGGCCATGTTCGGGTCCTGCTCGAACTCGCGGGTTGCGTCGAGGCGCTGGGCGGCCACTTCCGCCCATCTGACCGAGTTGAGATCGCCCCGGCCTCCATTGGCCGTGGGGTCCCAGCCTTGAACAGCGGTTGCCGCGAAGTTGTCGAAGTCGATCGGGCCCTCACCGCCGCCCAGGTAGATGCCCACGCGGGTGGGGTCGAGATTCATGCACTTCTCCAGTCCGGCGTCGCCCCAGGCGATCTTGGCCGCCGCAAGGGCGAACTGGGAGTTGCGGCTGGCCATACGGTGTCGCTTGGCGTCTGGACCGAGATACTTGGCGAGATCGAACTCCTTGACCTCGGCGGAGAACATGGTCGGGAAAGTGCTTGCATCGAACAACGTGGTTGGAGCCACGCCGCTGTCTCCATTGAGGAGCCGCTGCCAGACCGCCTCGATATCGTCGCCGAGCGGTGTGATCCAGCCCATGCCGGTGATGACTACGCGTCGTCGTTCCACGGGTCAATCCTCCATCCGCTTGAGGACCAGGGCGGCGTTCTGCCCGCCACCCAAGGCATAGGCGACACTGACCGCCGTCCCGGTTTTGGCCTCGATCGGCTTGCCGATCACCAGATTGAGTCCGCAGGCCGGATCGACCTTCTTCGTGCTGCAGGCCGGCGGAATCACCTGATGCCGGACACACAGGGCGGCGACGGCCAAGTCGATCGCCCCGCTGCCGGCTCCGTTGTTGCCTATGGCACCCTTGATCGCGAGAGCAGGTATCGAACCGGCCTTGGCGCCCAATGCGGTGCGGATACCCCGAGCTTCGGACAGATCGTGGGCGACCGTGCCCGGACCGGAGGTCCCGATCAGGCCGACATCATCCGCGGTGACCTTGGCGTCCTCCAGGGCCTTGCGAATCGCCAGCGCGATGCCCTTGCCCTCGGGCTCCGGCACCAGCCAGCTATGGGTGTTGGTGCTGGCTCCGAAGCCAACCAGCTCGCAGTAGATCTTGGCCCCGCGTTTGCGGGCGTGGTCAAGTTCCTCGACGATGAGCAAGCCGCCGCCCTCGCTGATGACCGATCCGTCGCGATCGGCATCAAACGGCCGGCAGGCGGACGCGGGATCATCGTTGTGGGTCAGGGAAAGCCGCTTGAGCAGCGACTGACGCATGAGGCCCATCGGATTCAGCTTGCTTTCCGCTCCGCCGCAGATGCAGATGTCGGCCGAGCCGCGGGCCACCGTCCGGAAAGCCTCGCCAATGGCCAGATGGCTGGCGGCCTCGGCGCAAGTGATCGTGTTGGACGGGGCTTGGGCGTCGTGCACAATGGTGACATGGCAGCTCAGCATGTTGGGCAGGAACTTGAGCAGCCACAGGGGGGTGAGATTCTTCATTCCATCGACGCCCCACTTGCGGAGACTGAATTGCCCGCGTTCGTCAACCGCGGTGTAGAGAGCCCCGGCCAGTTCGGTCAGATCGGCACAGATCAGGCCTGCGCCGATGTTGGCCCCGAACCGCGTGGGATCGAGATTGGACGGCCCGGTTGCTTCACCGCGCTCAATCAGGCACTTGGTCTTGAGCCCGGCGTCCTTGGCGGCCTCGTAGGCGGCCACCACGGCGATCTCGATGTCCCGAGCCATGATCTTCGCGCTCTTGCGGTAGGCCTTGGGGACAGCACCGGCCACGTTGAGGCCCTCGATCTCGCCGCCGACCTGAGAGTCAAAGCGCGACGGATCGAAGGCGCGGATGCGCCGGATGCCGCACTGGCCCTCGAGCAGAGCCTTCCAGGCGGTTTCGGCCCCGATACCCACCGGGGTCACGAGCCCCAGACCGGTGATGACGACACGACGCGAACTCATCTCTGTTCCCTCGACTGGGCGCCCGATCCCGCTGAAGGGCGATAGGTCGCCAGAAGGCTCATGAAACCCTCGTGAAACACGAAGTTCTCCTCGGGGAAATCCAGCCCGCTCATGTTCTGGTCAATGTGGGAGAACATGATATCGACATGGCCGAAGGGCTCGCCATTGCAGAAAACCTTGCCCGTGGTCATGGCCGCCTCGGCGGTAAGACTATCGAGGGTCGCTTCGTAACGAAGTTGGTCGCCGGGCCGGGCCACCCCGTCGAAACGAGCCTGCTTGATCTTGGCGAGGATGACCTTCTCGCTGAAGTGGCGGGCCTCGCCGACCAGGATGCCGGCCGTCTGGGCCATTCCCTCGATGATCAGACTGGCGGGCATGACCGGGTAGCCGGGAAAATGATCGTGCAGATGGTCCTCGGCCAGAGTCAGGTTCTTGACCGCCACGGCCCGTTTGCCAGACTCGAATTCCAGGAACTTGTCGAACCAGAACCAGCGCATCGCTTGTCTGCCACCAGGGGCCATCAAAAGTAACGGCCGGCATTGTGCCGGCCGTCAGCCGATCCGTCCGCCGGCTTGCCTCAGTTCACCGGTTCTCAGCGGGTCACAACTCGCTGGTCCGGCGCCGGCAACATCCTCGCTCACGCGGCCAGTTTTGCCTCGATGTAGTTGACCAGGGTCTTGACCGTGAAGAGGTCGGGCATCTTGTTGACGTCGGGGTCGGACTCGAAGGCGGAGAAGTCCGCATGAGGCATAGCCTTCTTGATTTGGGCCAGGCCATTGGCGGTGAACTTGCCGTTCGAGACGTAATCCGGGTTGTTCAGCACATCGTCGGGGAAGAGCTCTCCGCGAGGAATCTTGATGCTGAAGCTCTTCTCCAGGCGGAACACGATGTCGAGGAAGTCGATGCTCTCCGCCCCGAGATCTCCAGTGAGGGTGGCTTCCTCGGTGACCTCATCGGGCTCAACGGCCAAGGCGTCCACGAGGGTCTCCCTGACACTTTCGAAGATCTCCTGCCGGCTCATCGCCATCTCTTGCTACCTCCAATTATCGGTCGCGTCTTAACAGAGTCATGTATTGTCGCGCATCCGCGATCAACCGGCGGTCCAGCGGAGCAAGGCTGGCATCCTTGTCGGCCAGATTGAAGTGGCGAAGGGACCAATGAGCCTTCACCATTTCTGTCTCGCCGCACCGCCCAAATCCCACAAATCGGCTCACGTCGGCCCCGATGGCCTTGGCTTCCACCGTGACTTCCAGTACCTGGCCCGGCGAGACGAAACTCTTGTACGTGACATTCTTCGCCTCGGACAAGAGCAGCATGCTCTGGGCGTACCCGGTCGTCTCCCGCACCAGCCAGGCGGACGCCTGAACCAGGGCCTCAATCATAAGGACACCCGGCATGACCGGAAAGCGGGGAAAATGATCCGCCAGATACTCCTCGGCCAGCGACAGGGCCTTGACGGCGACGATCCGCTCGCCAGGCACCAGTTCCGCGATTCGATCGATCAAGGCAAACTTCATGTGCCGGTCGCTGGCGGCTGCTCGCCGCACGAGTCCTTTCCTATAGGGGTCAAGAGTTTAGACGGTGCCCGCCCGGCATGCAAGTCCTCCGGGCGCTCGAATGCAAGTTTTGAACAACGTTGAGGTTACACCGTTCTGAAACCTGCGGGAGGTGTCCGATCCCACGCCCGCCGGGTAGAATGGCCGCAATAGGACGCCTCAATTCACCGTTTGGCCGGTAACGATCGGAGACACTCAATGCGATATTGCCATCCCACCCCTTGGATCGCCGGGCCTGTCCTCCTGCTGGGAGCCGCTCCCGTGTTCGCGGCCCCGGAGACAGAGAGGAACCCCCGTCGCCCCAACATCATCGTCATCGTGGCCGACGACCTGGGTTACGCCGACATCGGCGTCTATGGCTGCAAGGACGTGCCTACACCTCAGATCGACTCGATCGCTCGAAACGGCGTGCGGTTCAGCAACGGCTACGTCTCCTGCCCGGTATGCAGCCCCACGCGAGCAGGGCTGGTCACCGGCCGCTACCAACAGCGGTTCGGGCATGAGTTCAACCCCGGCCAGCTGGGCCAGGCGGCCGCACGGGCTCGGGCGACACAGCCGAACACGCCGGCGGTGACCTTCGGCCTGCCGCTCGACGAGGTCACCCTGGCGGACCGGCTCAAATCGGCCGGCTACGCCACGGGAATGGTCGGAAAATGGCACCTGGGCGACAAGCCCCCCTACCGTCCGTTGAAGCGCGGTTTTGAGGAGTACTACGGCTTCTTGGGCGGAGCTCATCCCTACGTGGATCTCAAGGCCAGCGATCGGGCTCCCATCTTCCGCGGCAACGAGCCGCTCGACGAGAGTGAGTACCTGACCGATGCCTTTGCCCGCGAAGCCGTAGCCTACATCGATCGCCACAAGAAGCAGCCGTTCTTCCTGTATCTCACCTTCAATGCGGTCCACACGCCGCAGCAGGTTCCAGACAAGTACCTGGCCCGCTTTGGAGAGATCCAGGACCCCAAACGGCGGAATATGGCCGCCATGCTCAGTGCGATGGATGACGGCATTGGTCGGGTGCTGGGCAAGATTCGGAGCGAGTCGCTGGAAAACGACACACTGATCTTCTTCATCAGCGACAACGGAGGGCCGACCAAGGGCAATGGGTCTTTGAATACGCCTTTCACCGGCTTCAAGGGAGGACTGAACGAGGGCGGCATCCGGGTGCCGTTCCTGGTCCAGTGGAAAGGGCAGATCCCCCCAGGCAGGGTCTACGATCGTGCGGTCATCTCGCTGGATATCCACCCGACAGCCCTGGCGGCCGCCTCGCCCGAAAAGCCCCTGGACATTCCGGCCGACAAGGCCCTGGATGGTGTGAATCTGCTGCCGTTCCTGCGGGCAGAGAAGTCGGGCTCTCCGCATGAGGTTCTCTTCTGGCGATTCGGCCGGCAGGCGGCAGTCCGCAAGGACGATGTGAAACTGCTTCGGATCCAGGGGCAGACCACCCTGTACGATCTATCCAAAGATCCGGCCGAGGAACACGATCTGTCCGGCGAGAAGCCCGAATTGATCAAGGAACTGACGGCGGCCCTGGCCAAGTGGGAGAGCGAACTCAAGAAGCCCTTGTGGCCTCAGACGCGTGCTCGGGCCGCTGCGGCCAGGGATGGGGCGGGAAACCGTCAGCGACAGGGGCGCCGGGCCACGCCGACGCCGTGACGCCTCCGCAAGGGTCGCGCGCGGTCCGTTCCCTCAACCCCCGGGTCGGCTCGCGGGCTTGGGCAGCGTAGGCGGGTCCTTCACCCTCACGAGGCACGCCTCACGGAATGGCTCAGGCATGGCCGGATCGTCAATCAACCACAGCGTACCGTCGGCTTCGCGGGCGATCCCTTCGATGCTGATGTAGGGCATGACCCGCGGTCCGGGGAAGTGGGCCAATCGCTCGCGAAGGTTGAGGCCGGGCACGACCGGTTCGCCGCTCTTGCGTGCCTTGGCGTCGTAGAGATCCAGCCAAGGAGTGACCGAACCGCTGGCCGTATCCACCACGTAAATCCACCCGCCGTTGCGATCGACGGCCAGAAGTTGCTGGTCATCGATCGCGCTCAGGGCGTTCAGCGTCTGCGATTTGCCGGTCCGGCGCTTCTCGAGGTTGGTGGTCGCGGCGGCGGACCAAGCGTCGTCCAGGAGAACCCGGGCGCCCTGAAGCGTGCAGCGCATCAACCGCGGCTTGAGCCAGAAGTGGAGCTTGTCGGTCGGGCTGTGCGGCGCCGTACCCTCCTCACAAAGGTACAAGACACTCGGGCGACCTAACCAGGCGATTCCCTCGAGCCCGTCGTTGGAGTCGGTCCCGCACTCGTTCTCGCGTTCGAGATAAGAGAAGCAGTCGCGGAGCACCGCCCGCCCACGCCCCGAACCCGTGTCGAGGTCGAACTCCAGGACCATGGAATGAGGAGTCTCGATAACCGCGAAGAGCCGATCCGGCCCATCAGGCGTCCGCCGCCCGATGGTGATGCCCTCGAAATCCAGCATCGCATTCTCTTCGCGTGAGGCGTTTTCGATCTGGCGTCGCAGTGTGGCCAGGACCGGTTCCGAGATGGCGGCGTGTTCCCGGTTGAACGCATCCCATCCCTGTGCAGGTGCCGCGGCCCGGAAAGCCTCGGTGGCGATGATGGCTTCGCCCTGCCGGACATCGCTGAGCCGCTGGTGATCGACGAAGATGATATGGCTGGCGGACTCGTCACCATTCCGGTCGGGCACCGCCCAGAGCCCCTCTCGGTCGCCGAGCCGGCCGTAATGCAGGCCCGAACCCTGCCGCACCTCGGTCTTGCCGTCGGGCATTCGGAATCGGAAGAACTCGATCTTCATCGGCTCTGCAGCCGCCAGACCGGCGGCGAGGAGTTGAAACAGGCTCAGCCCGCAGACAAGAACCAGCCCCTTCGTGAGCGATGACGGCCTCGAGTTGGAGGCTACAAATCGGTCGAGTCTCGACCTCTGCACGATGGCGTCTCCTTGCCGAACGACCGGCTTCCCGCGAGGTCCGGAGGATCTGGACCCGCAAGATCAACGAGCGACGAAAGGAAACCGGAACGATCGCCCGTCACTTGCCGGCAGCCTACCTGGAGCTCACCGTAGCTGGCAAGCGGGGCTCGCTCCAGGGCGGCGGGCGAGACCCGCGCGATCTGTCCGTCGGCGGGATCGAACCGGCGGCTAACCAGGCTCGACCAGCGTCAGGCGCACCGCCGGACTCTGAGCGAAGCTGACCTGTAGGCTCTCGCCGAGACTGGCGATCAAGACGTCGAAACGCACCGGAAGAGCCCTCCATGCACTGCGTGTGCGGGTCTGCTCGCTCTCCCCTGGCTTGCCAGAAGCTCGGAGCGATGCAGGCAGTGTTCAGCGGCAGGTGTCAGCGATGGGTCGTTCTTGATCAACCGTCTGCCGTCCGCGATCAGCAACTGGCGAGTCCTTTCCTCCGTCTGTCGAGGAGAAACATCGGGAGCCTGCGGGTCAGCATTCGGCATTCGGGCTCTGCTCCATTTCTCGCTCGGCACTTTCAACTCAGCCCTGTGTCATTGCCTGACCGGCGCCTGATCGAAGTCGAACTTGTAGCTCCACTCGTCAAAATAGAGATTCCGGCCGTCGATCTCGACCTCGCCGCGCTGGAAGTCGAGGGGCTCGCTGCGGAGGTCCTTCTTGGCCGGCTGAAGCGGGCAGCCGTAGTCGAGATTGACGATCAGCCGGAAAGCGTCCTGGTGCCCGCAGTAGAACTCGCGGACCTTGGGATTGTCGGAGTCCTTGAAGCCGTACGACGTGTCCGCCGGCAGCCAGCCCCATGGGGCAACGTAGAATTCGGCCCAGTCGTGCATGTTGTATCCGCCGGGGGCCGTTTCCCAGCCGGACTGCCAGCGGGCGGGCACGTCGGCCAGACGACACATGGTGATAAACAACAGGGCGTGCGTCCCGCAATCGCCCCGTCCGGCGAGGAACAGTTTCTCCGACGCGTTGGGCAGGACACTGTACTCCTGCTCGGCACACCATCTGTGGTTGGCGCAGATCCACCGAAAGATCGCCCGGGCCTTAGCCAGCGGGTTGTTCAGCGGGCCGACGATCTCGGCCACCTTGGCCCGGATCTGCGGAGTGAACACGATGTGCGTCGGGCGGTCCACCAGGTACTCGGCCGGAAAGCTGTGGCCCTGGTGGCGAGCCTTGGACTCGTCCAGGTTGGGGTAGAAGGCGCAGGACACGAACTCGAAATCGACCTCGAAGACCAGCGGCTGGGCCGCATCCTCGATCTTGCGTTCGAAGTAGACGGTGCGTTGCGGGGCACCGCCGATCGGCCAGGTATCCACCGCGGTCGGGGCCAGGGTGTGTTCGGCCGGGGATGTGCGGAGCAGCCTGACCTCCTTCTGCTGACGGTATTCCTGCGGAAACGGCAACCAGCAGCGGACGACGGAACCCGCCTTGGCGCCCGGCCGGTCCGGCTTGACCGTCAGCTTGTACCGAACGGTGATCTTGTAGGGGACGACCTGGTCCTTGCCGGTGGGCTCGGCGGCGGCGATGACCTCCTCGATGTGCTTGATCAGTCCTTCCTCCTTAGCGGACGTCGCTGGCAGGGCCCGAGGATCGCGACCTTCGCGCTTGGCCAGCCGGGTCTTGGCGTCATCGCAAAACAGCCAGATGTTGGACGGTTCGCGGCCGAAGTACCAGAGCTTGTCATCGAGCACGCGGGCCTGGGCCTGGCCGATCTGCCGCCAGTACTCAAGATCGGCGGTCGTCAGGTCGGGCAGCTTCTGCTGGAGCTTTTTCAGAAGCTCGGCCGGCTCCTGATCGTATTCGATGCGGATGCGCCGCAGGATTTCGCGGCCCTCGGCGCGGGCTTGGGCATCCTCCGCGGTGCCGGGGGCTGACGATTCCGTGAGTACCGTGTCCGCCTCGCTCAGCTTGCCCTTGAGGGCCAGGTCGCGGGCTTCGCGCACGGCCGGATCGTTGGAGGTCCAGAAAAGCGAGGCCCCGGTGGGAGCCGCTTCGACCACCCCAAAACCCGTCGTCGTCGCCGTCGTCGCCATGGCCATGATCGTCCACCAGAAAAGCCGCATGTCCCTATCTCCTGTTTCGCCGAAGTAAGCCATCGAGCATTGTAGCGAAAGGTGAACCCGGCGCCACGCCGGTAGCTCTATGCCGAGGAGTCTGCAGACTCAACGACGCGCCGGAACACGCCCATCAGATTCTCGCCCAGGATCCTGCGGATGTCTGACTTGACGTACCCCCGATCGAGCAGGGCCTGGGTGATGAACGGGTAGCAGGCCACATCGTCCACCTGCTCAGGCGTGGTGCCGACGCCGTCGAAGTCGGACCCCAGGCCGACGTGATCGATGCCGGCCACCTTGACGACATGATCGATGTGGTCGACCAGGTTGTGGATCGTGCCGCGCGGGACAGGGTGTGCCGTCCAGTAGGCATCGTGAGCCCGGGCATAGTCATCCGGATCGGGATTCTGGGCTCGCAGTTCACGATCGACCTCGAACATGCCGGCGGTCGCTTCGGCGGCCGGAGGATAGAGCAGGCCGGAGTAGAAGTTGACCATTACCAGCCCCCCGCAGACCGCGATGCGCCGGATGACCTCGTCGGGAATGTTGCGCGGATGCGCGGCGAGCGCCAGCGCCCCGGAGTGCGAGTTGATGATCGGCGCGCGGCTGACGTCGAGTACATCGTGCATGGCCTTGATCGACGTGTGGGCCACGTCCACGATCATTCCCACGCGGTTCATCTCCGCCACCACCTCGCGGCCGAAGGACGTCAGCCCGTTGTGCTTCGGCGCGTCGGTAGCGGCGTCGCACCAGTCGGTCGAGTCGGAGTGGGTGAGCGTCATGTAGCGGGCACCCAACGCATGGAATGTCCGCAGCACGGCCAGCGAGCTCTCGATCGCGTGGCCGCCCTCGATACCGATCAGCGAGGCGATCCGCCCGCTCCGATGGATGTGCTCGATATCTTCGGGAGAGCGGGCCAGGGCGAATGTCTCCGGCCAGCGAGCGATCATGCGATGAACGATATCGATCTGCTCGAGTGCAATCCGAACGCAGCCGCCTTCGCGCATCGCCGAGCAGGGCACGAACGCAGCCCAGAACTGGGCGCCCAATCCCCCCCGCCGGAGGCGGACGATGTCGGTGTGCCGCTCCGTTTGCGGCTCGGCCAGGTTCATGCGATCGAGCGAGCCGCCACCGAGCTTGTAGATCTGCCAAACCAGATCGTTGTGCCCGTCGATGACCAGGCACCGGCGATGAAACGCCGCACCGTCCTCGGTCATGACCACGGGATTGGATGAACGCTGCGTCGGATCGGCTCCGGGCATATCGAGAGTTCTCCTTGCCGGAGATTCTACCCGAATGACAATGCCTGTCAGCATCCTCTGCTGCGGCCGAACACGCTGGTCCGCAGACCTGTTTCTCGCGTGTCGAGAGCTGTCTTGCGTTTCGACGCCGCCTCCGGTCTCACTTCTCGCTCCGCCAATCCGCATTATAATGCCTGAAGACACCGCCTGACCGGCGCTTTAGAGGAGTGTGAGATGGCAGCAAGCGAACCGCAGATCGGCAAACCGGTGGACATCGAGCGTATCAAGGCCGCGGTGCGCGAAATCCTGGCCGCCGTCGGCGAGGATCCGGATCGCGAAGGCCTCAAGGAGACGCCCCGCCGGGTCGCCAAAATGTACGAAGAGGTCTTTTCGGGTCTCACCGTCAATCCGGGCGACCTGCTGGTCACCGCCTTCGAGGAGGAGTACGACGAGCTGGTCGTGCTCCGCGACATCCCCTTCCACTCAATGTGCGAACACCACCTGCTGCCGTTCGAGGGCGTAGCCCACGTCGGCTACCTGCCCGATGGGCGAATCGCGGGGATTTCCAAGCTGGCCCGGGTGGTGGACGCCTTTGCCCGCCGGCCGCAGGTCCAGGAGCGGCTCACCAACCAGGTGGCCGACATCCTCATGCAGCGGCTCATGGCCAAGGGCGTCGCGGTGATCATGGAGGCCACTCACTCATGCATGACCTGCCGGGGCGTCCGCAAGCCGGGCAGCATCATGGTCACCTCGGCCATGCGCGGGCGGTGTAAATCCGATGCTCGAACCCGGGGCGAAGTGCTCATGCTCCTCGGCGGACAAACGCGGCGGTAGGCCGTCGGAAACGCGTTCTTCTCGGACCCGCCAAACGGCTCGAAAGCCAGGCCTGGTCGCCAGTCAGCACCACGGCAGCGTTGCCACAAACACTTTAAGCGATGCCGGACCACCGGACGAGCGGCCCTGCCACCGGGCGGCCACTGCCGATTGCACCAGAGCACCCTCGCCCACCGCCGAGCCAAGCGGATTTGACACATCGACCGCTGTGACTTACCCTTCTCCCTCTTACCGGCTGACCGTCGTGAGCCTGTCTCGCGAGGTGGCCGAACGACGCTTGAATGGGGTGGCCGGGCCGCCCTGCCCGGTAGCGCTAATGCAGTCATTCCCCGCATCCGAGCAGACACGGCAATAGTGAACCGTTTCGTCTTACTCGATACACGGGAGTCATAGGAGAATCCGAATGATGGCCAAAGCGGCACGCAAGGCACCCGCCAAGGGAGCCGGCAAATCGACCAAGAGCGTCTTCTTCTTCGGCAATGGCAAGGCCGAGGGCATGTCCACCGCCCCGACCGACAAGGAACGTCGCCTGATCCTGGGCGGCAAAGGCGCGGGACTGACCGACATGACCGCCGCCGGCCTGCCGGTACCTCCCGGCTTCACCATCTCGATCTCCAACTGCGAAGACTACTACAAGGCGGGGCGCAAGCTGACCGAGAGCCTCAAGAGGCAGGTTCGCGAGAACATGGCCAAGGTCGAGAAGGTCATGGGCAAGAAGTTCGGCGATGTGAAGGACCCCTTGCTCTTCTCGGTTCGCTCCGGTGCCGCCCGTTCGATGCCCGGCATGATGGAGACCATCCTGAACCTGGGCCTCAACGACAAGTCGGTCGAGGGTCTCGCCAAGAAGACCAATAACCCGCGGTTCGCCTATGACGCCTACCGCCGGTTCATCCAGATGTACTCCACCACGGCCATGGGGCTCTCCAAGGAACCGATGGAAGAGATGCTTCACGCCATGAAGCACAGGCTCGGCGTCAAGACCGACCCCGAGATCCCCGCCGAGGGCCTGAAGGAGCTGTGTGAGCAGTTCAAGAGGTTCTACTCCGACAACATGAAAGGTCAGGCCTTCCCGCAGGATCCCTACGAGCAGCTCTGGGGCGCCATCGGGGCAGTATTCAACAGCTGGGAGGCCGACAAGGCTGTCACTTACCGCCGCGTCGAGAAGATCAGCGACCTGAAGGGTACCGCGGTCAACGTCCAGACGATGGTCTTCGGCAACATGGGCGAGAGCTCGGGGACGGGCGTGTGCTTCACCCGCGACCCGAACACCGGCGAAAACGTGTTCTACGGCGACTGCCTGATCAACGCCCAGGGTGAGGACGTGGTGGCCGGTATCCGCACGCCGATGAAGCTGGCCGAACTCGGCAAGCGTCTGCCCAAGGCCTACAAACAGCTCTGCAAGGTTCGCGTGCAGCTCGAAAAACACTACAAGGACATGCAGGACCTGGAGTTCACCGTCCAGGAAGAGAAGCTGTTCATGCTCCAGTGCCGCACGGGCAAACGCACCCCGGCTGCCGTGTTCCGCATGGCCGTGGATATGGTCAAGGAGAGGCTCCTGACCAAGGAGGAGGCCGTCGCCCGCATCAACCCCGAGGACATCGAGCGGCTGTTCTACCCGCAGCTTGACGCGACGGCCGCCAAGAGTGCGACGAAGCTGGCCAGCGGCATCAACGCCGTCCCCGGTGCGGCCAGTGGCAAGGTCGTGTTCAACGCCGCCGAGGCCGAGGAGATGGCCGCCAAGGGCGAGAAGGTCCTGCTGGTCCGCAAAGAGACGAGCCCCGAGGACGTCGGCGGCATGCACGCCGCCCAGGGCATTCTGACCGCGACCGGCGGCAAGACCAGTCACGCGGCCGTCGTGGCCCGCGGCTGGGGCAAGTGCTGCGTGGTCGGCTGCGAGGTCCTGAACATCAACTACGACGCCAAGTGCATGACCGTCGGCGGTCAGACCATCAAGCAGGGCGATTTCCTCACCCTGGACGGCAACAGCGGCGACGTCTTCGCGGGCGAGTTGCCGCTCAAGATGCCGGAGCAGCCGCCGACGTTCCACACACTCATGAAGTGGTGCGACGAGCTCCGCACCATCAAGGTCCGCACCAACGCCGACACCCCCTACGACGCCGAGAACGCGATCAAGATGGGCGCCGAGGGCATCGGCCTGTGCCGCACCGAGCACATGTTCTTCGATACCGAGGAACGCCGCCTGGCCATCCAGGAGATGATCGTGGCCGAGTCGCTCGATGCCCGCAAGGCTGCGTTGGCCAAGCTCCTGCCCTTCCAGCAGGCCGACTTCGAAGGCATCTTCACCGCCATGAACGGCAAGCCGGTCACCATCCGGCTGATCGACCCGCCGCTCCATGAGTTCACCCCCAAGGACGACGCCGGCGTCAACAAGCTCAGCCAGATCACCGGCATCAGCCCGGACAAGATCCGGCACCGCTGCGAGCAGCTCCACGAGTCGAACCCGATGCTCGGCCACCGCGGCTGCCGCCTGTGCATCACCTACCCCGAGATCCTGGACATGCAGGTGACGGCCCTCATCAACGCCGCCATCGCCGTCTCGAAGAAGGGCGTCAAGGTCTTCCCGGAAATCATGATCCCGCTGACCATCGACAAGAAAGAACTCCGCATCCAGACCGAGCAGGCTCGCGCCCTGGCCAACGGGCTGATCAAGGCCGCCGGCGCCAAGAATGTCAAGTACATGCTCGGCACGATGATCGAGATCCCGCGGGCGGCCCTGCTGGCCGACCAGATCGCCGAGGTCGCCGAGTTCTTCAGCTTCGGTACCAACGACCTGACCCAGATGACCCTGGGCCTGTCGCGTGACGACGCCGGCCGGTTCCTGCCCGTCTATGTGGCCACCGAGAAGGACGGCGGCAAGGGCATCTTCAAAGCCGACCCATTCCAGAGCCTCGACCAGGAAGGCGTCGGCCTGCTCGTCAAGATGGGTATCGAGAAGGGCCGGAGCACCCGCAAGGACCTCAAGGTCGGTATCTGCGGCGAGCACGGCGGCGAGCTCAACAGCGTGAAGTTCTGCCACAAGGTGGGCATGAACTACGTGAGCTGCTCGCCCTACCGCGTGCCCATCGCTCGGCTGGCCGCCGCCCAGGCCGCGGTCGCCGACAAGCTGGCTGCCAAGGGGGCCAAGAAGCCGGCGAAAAAGACTGCAAAGAAGAAGTAGTCCCTCTCGGCTTCGCTGAGTATCGAACCAGGCACCGGGGCGGCCAGACGGTCGCCCCGGTGTTTTTCATCTGACCGACGCACCATTGGACTTGGAATCCCGAGGGAGGTAGATTGAGGCCGTGGTTCGAGACTCCAGGCGTCTTGGCGCCGCAAACGGTCTTGGATTCGCTCCTTGAGCCTCGCGTGCCGCCACCGACGGGGCCCCTTCCGGAACAGGGAAATGATGACCCATCGAGAGCGAGTCCACGTCGCACTCAACCACGAGCAAGCCGATCGCTGCCCCATGCAGATCAGTTTCACGCCCGAATTCGCCAGACGACTTCGCCAAGAAATGGGTCTCGACGGCCAAGGCGACCACAACCCCCACGGAGGCGGAAACACCTACCAGCTCGAACGCGCCCTCGACGAGGACCTGCTCCTCACCAGCGTCGGCTGGGCCAACTCCTACTACCAGGCCGACCACGATTATGTCGACGAATGGGGTGTCGGCTGGAAAACCTGCGAGTACGATACGCCATTCGGCCAGGGCTTCTACACGGAAATCCACGACCACCCCCTCGCAGACGACGATGCGATCAGCCGGTACCGTCCTCCGAACCCCAATCGTCCGGAACTCTACCGTGACAGCGAAAGACTCGTTCGAGAGTACGGACGCGAGTACTTCATCGTGGGCGCGACGGTGACCACCATCTTCGAAACCGCGTGGGCGCTGCGCGGACTGGAACAGATGATGGTCGATCTCGTCGAGAACCCGGAGCTTGCCGAGACCATCCTTGAAATCCCCTTTCGATATCATCTAGCCACGGCGAAGAGACTGGTGCAACTCGGCGTAGACATGATCTGGACCGGTGACGACGTCGGCGGACAGTCGGCCATGTTACTCTCGCCCGCAATGTGGCGGCGGTTCTTCAAGCCGCGCATGGCGGAGTTCTTCGCCGAGCTCAAGCGCATCAATCCGAATGTCAAGATCGCCTATCATTCCGACGGCATGATTCAGCCGATTATCCCGGATCTGATCGAAATCGGCCTGGACGTGCTGAATCCGATCCAGCCGGCTTGTATGGATCCAGCGTGGCTGAAGCGCGAGTATGGGGACAGACTCTGCTTCTGGGGGTCGATCGACGAGCAACACACGCTTCCGTTTGGCACGCCGGCGGACGTGCGAAAGGAAGTCCTCGCCCGTCTCGAAACAGTGGGCGAGAGCGGCGGCCTCATTATCGGCCCGACACATCACGTCCAACTCGACACGCCCATGGACAACTTCTGGGCAATGGTCAACACGATTCGGCAGTGAGACAAGGCGACTGATCCGGTTCTCGGCCTCAATGCACCGACTCAACGGTTCTTCACGGAACCGCCTGTTCCCGAAGCACTCGAACGCGGCCGTTGAGCCCATGCCGCCGGTGATGCACGCCTTCCGCTCATGCAGATTCGTCCACAAGCCCTCGGCGGCGGCCAGGTAGTCCGCGCGGCCCTTTTCCAGGCCCGCGGCGACCAGCCCGGTGTAGCCGAGGCAGGCGCGAACGGCATGCCCCTCTGCCGTCCGCTGCCGCCGCAGAGGGAGGTGGCGATGGCAGGTCAGGACCGCCCCCCGCGACTGACGGACGGGGTCTTGCCTGCCCGACGTCAGTCCGCGCAGTTCGCGACGCCCGGCATGCCTTCGCCCGACAGGCAGTTGAGGAACTTGCGGAGATCGGTGTTGTCCACGTCATTGTCTTCGTCGAGATCAGCAGCCACGCAGCCGTCGGTAGGCCCAACGCCGGAACCACTCAGGCAAAGCTGAAAGACGCCGAAATCGGCCATATCGACGTCGTCGTCCTGGTCATAATCCGCCGGAAGGAACAGATCGAGGTTGACGGTCACCGTCTGTTGGCCGTTGCTCGAACCGACCGCCTGGACGACGATCTGGCCGGAGTAGTGGCCGGGCTCCACGCCTTCAATGTAGCTGATGGTGATGGGCTTCCTGTCCGTCGGTCCAAGACTGGTTCCCGACGCGGCCGACACGTCGAGCCACGACTGAGTCTCAACCACGGTGAACGGCATCTCGCCGGCGTAATCGTTCCACACCTCGAAAGTGTCGGCCGTCACGGTCTGGCCGGTGCGGCCGGTTCGGCTGACGGTGGTAGGACTGATCGCGAGGAAAGGTGTGTGTGTGACGAAGTCCAGGTCACACCGCGCAACGTCACCCGTCTTGACCAGGGCACCCTTGCGGATGGTGACCGACGTTCCCGGCTTGGTCGCGGTGACGGTGTAGGGCGTTCCCGCGGCCACCGCCGGCAGCAGCGTGGCCACGTAGTAACCGTTGCCGTCGGTGTGGACGGTTGAGGAGGATCCGACGGTGACCGAAGCGTTGTCGAACGGAAGACCGGTGTCGCCGTTCATCACCCGCCCCCAGAGCGTCCCCTCCGTGGCGGTGGCGGAATTGCGCCAGGTCATCGTGGGCGTGGTGGCGGCGTCGGCGTAGATCCCTCCCGCCGTGTGGGTGTACCAGGACCAGTCGTTTTTCCACCCGGCGTTGCAGGCCGCCTCGGTGGCCTTGGTCGCGTAGTAGGAGTAGTTCACCGCACCATTCGCACCGGCGTCATAGGCGTACTGCATCTGGCTGACGCTGTTGTCGAAGGTGTTCATGTAAGTTGCCTGCCCGATCGCGGCGTGGCGATTGTACCGCCACCAACTGGTTGCAGCGTTCACCCAGCTGCGATACATGGTGGGCTCCGTCCCACAGTGCTCCTCCTTGTAGTTCATCGGGAGGACCATATCCAGCCAGCCGCTGCGCATCCACAATTCCCAGTTCTGGAACTTGGTGTAGGCGGCGGTGGCCGAGAAACTGGAGGGACTGCCCGGCGCCGAACCGGTGGCAAACACCGAGGCCGAGAAGCGCACCGGCTGACGAGGATTCGTGCTGATGCTCGGGATCTCCGCCCGGCAGCGGCGGATCAGCTCGTCGATCTCCCGCCGGCGGAAGTCGTTCCACTGGGCATCGGTCGTTGAGGGCGTGCCGCTGAAGGGCGTGATCCGCTGGAACCGCTTCAGGCCGGAGTTCTCGTAGGTGGTGCTGGCAGGATAACCGGCGTCACTGACCGTGTAGCGGACGTAATCGAAGCTGATGCCGTCAATGGGGTATCTGGCGGTCAACTCGCGGACGATGCTGATCAGATACTCCTGAACATCCGGGGAGCCGGGATCAAGCATGTAGAACGCACCGGATCCACCGTCGCTGGTCGTGGTCGGCCCGGCCCCAATGCTGGCTCGGGGTACGGCCATCCACTCGGGATGGGCCGCGAGAATCGAGTTCCCGGCCGGTGGCCAGGACGTGCAGGCTCGGAAGGGGAGCAGCCAGCAGTGAACCTCGATCGCCTTGCTGTGAGCCCGGGTGCACAGGTAAGCCAGCGGATCGATGCCGCCGGAGATGTCGGTCGCCTTCGGGACAATGCTCGAGTTCCAGTAGGCGCCGTGGGCGGATCCGCGATCGTGATACGGGAGCACCTGCACGACCACGGCGTTGTAGTGGCCAGCGACGAGACGGTTGACGAGATTGTCGATCTGGGTCGTGCTCTTCGCCCCCTCGTGGAAAGCATCCGCCCACACGGCGCGGAACTGCTCGACCCCAAGAACCGCCGAGGACCAGAGACCGATAACCGAGAACACTGCGGTCGCCACGGCAGACCGCTTGAATCCCACGCTCCGAACCGGCATAACACCCTTTCCGTTCGGCACTTGGCTCCAATTCCAGGCTGGCCCACCAGGGCATCGGCCAAACCGGTGGGCCGCTTGACCATCCGTAAGAACGTAACCGCTGTCGACTCCGCTAATTACATATTACCTTTCATTGTCCCTGCGGGCAAGCGTTTCGATCGACTCCTGCTGCAGCTCGAGCCGTCGGCAGCCCCTTGGCCGACACACGGCATTCCGACCACGCGTACGAGGAACACGGCCTGGACAGGGCTTTTGCCGCCAAGAAACAACCACCAAATGGCACGATAGACCGTCGGGCGACCGGACGATCCCGGAAGTAAGCCTCAAGCGACCGCGGCGCCCACCCGAGATACCGACAGGGGTTGACCCCAACGGGCCATTCGGTACATGATGAGGGTTTGTAGCGCCGCTTCCGGCCGGACCGGGCGGCCGGCGCGGACCCGAGAAACACCCGGCACAGCCAGCACGAGCGGACCGGTTCGCAAGAAGAGACACGCATGAGCGAGATGCCCAAGGATCAGCAGGAACAAGTGGAGAACACCACCCCGGTTGCTGAACCGGCCGCAGGGTGTGAGGCGTCGACCCGCGACGGCCGAGCGAATGAGTCCGCAGCAGCCCCCTTGACCTGCACGGCATCCGGTGCGGAGGTTGCGGCCGAACCGGACCATCATCCATGTCACGATCATGCGGAGACCGTGGAGGAAGGGGCCGCGGCGCAGGAGCCCCAGCCCGTGGTTCCGTTGACCGTCGAGGCCGCCCCCGCCAACGCCGCTGATCTGCGTCAGGGGTCAATCATCAGAGCCAAGGTAACCCAGGTCACCACGATTGATGTGACCTTCGATGTCGCCGGCATCCAGACCACGATCCCGTTCATCGAGTTCGCCGGCCACCCCACTCCCAAGGAAGGCGACGAGGTCTCCGTCGTCGTCGAGGAGTATGACCCGGCCACGCACAAGCTGACGATCAGCAAGCGTCACGCCGACGAGATGCTCTTCTGGCACTCCGTTCAGCCGGGGGATCTGCTCGAAGGCGTGGTGACGGGCATGAATAAGGGCGGGCTGGACATCGACATCGGCGGAGCCCGGGCGTTTCTACCCTCCTCTCATGTCGATATCACCCGCATCAAGGACATCTCCACCCTGATTGGCGAGCATGTCCGCTGCATTGTGACGCAGGTGGACCGGACAACCAGGGATCTGATCGTCAGCCGCCGCAAATACCTGGAACGAGAACGCAAGGAAGCCCGGCGCAAGGCGGTCGATGCCCTGGTCGAAGGGCAGAAGTACACCGGCACCGTCTCAAACCTCACTGACTACGGCGCCTTCGTCAACGTCGGCGGCGTTGACGGACTGGTCCACATTACCGACATGAGCTGGGGCCGGGTCCGGCATCCGGCGGATCTGCTGCAGATCGGCCAGCAGGTCGAGGTCCTGATCACCCGGATTGATCACCAGCGACACAAGGTCTCCCTGAGCATCAAGCAACTGAAGGCCGATCCGTGGAGCACCGCCGAGACCAAGTATCCGGTCGGATCGAGGATCCGGTCCCGCGTCGCCCGATTGGCCGACTTCGGTGCGTTCCTGGAACTCGAGGAGGGCATCGACGCCCTCCTGCCCCTCAGCGAAATGAGCTGGTCGCGCCGGATCAACAACCCCTCGGAAGTGGTCAAACCCGGTGACGAAATCGAGGTCGTCGTGCTTCGCGTCGAGCCGGCCAAGCAGCGAATCTCGGTCGGCCTGAAACAGACGGAGCCGGACCCGTGGAGCACAGTGGAAACCCGTTTCCCCCTTAACACCCCGACCAAGGGCAAGGTTTCCAAGATCATGGAGTTCGGCGCGTTTGTCGAACTCACGCCCGGCGTCGAGGGACTCATCCATATCTCGGAGCTGTCCGACAAGCGGGTCAAGGCGGTCGGCGACGTCGTCAAGGAAGGCCAGGAAGTCGAGGTCCGGGTCATCAAGATGGACACCAAGGCCCAGCGTATCTCCCTATCCATGCGTCCGGCTCCGAAGATCCAGGAGCTGCCACCTGCGGCGCCGCACAAACCCAAACCGGCGCGCAAGAAGCCCTTGCGCGGCGGCCTGTCCTCCCACTTCAACTGGTAATCGACCCGGCCAAGGCGTAAACGCTCCCGGCCGCGTCTCCAGCGAACCGTGCGAAGGTGCGGCTTGTGCCGGGCGCGAACGCCCACCGAGATGGGATTATTCGGCGCCGCTGTCCGAGCGAAGTTCTTCCTCGGCCGGCTTCAGTGGCGAGGGGAAACCCTTGCGCTCGCAAATCCCCAAGATGATGTCGTCGAACCGGTCGATGTGGAAGCTGTCCAGGCGGACCTTGCCCTTGCGCCCCTCCTGAAGATAGACCAGATCGAGCCAGCCCTTCCGCTGGTAGTCTTCAGTTGCGAACGAATCCATGGCATCCCAGGGAATCAGCCGCCCGGCGGTGGTCAAGCCTTGGTCATCAAGCACCCAGCGCGCCCGCCAGATGCGGATCAGGTGTACAAGGGTAACCAGGGCAACAACACCGGTCAGCAAGGCGAACCACTTCTGCCCGGCAATGTCGGACTCGGTTTTCTCCGTGTTGGTGGCGATGGCCTCGATCTTGCACACCTTGCCGCCGGAGACCTTGAACCAGCCGTAGGCCGCCGGACCGATGTAGCAGCAATCCTCCTCGCCGAGGAACGTGGGCGGGCCGAACAAGGCGGTGAGGCTCTCAACCGTGACCTTCTCCAGTTTCACATCGATCTCGAGCTTCCTGAGTTCCTCCAAGAGAACCTTTGGGTTGGTCCGGAGATCGCGAGCCTCCGGCATGCCCTTGATGCTGGCCAGGGCGGACCGTGCCCATTTGAGGTTGACCTTGGGGTATCCAATGTAGCCGTCGTAAGCGAAGTACGCGGAGAAGACGGCACACATCACGAAAAAGATGGATACTCGGACCCGGCGGTCTCGCGTAGATCCCGATTCGATCGTCATGAGCACCCGCTTCTCCGTCAGAGGAAGGACAACGGCATTTTTTCCAGCCACCGTGGCTGGGATATGATTCCCGCTTCCGGTCGAAAAAGCAAGCCGGGAATCATCTTTCAGTCATGATGAACAAAGCCCGGAACGGGCTGCCTTGTATACCCCGGCCCAGAATGGGATAATATCGGGAGAAGGGGCGGGTCCGGTCGGACCGGATCCGTTGGAGGGCACCAGGGAGGTGACAATGAAATCCCACCTCGGCGCGCATTGCGACGATTTGTCCGCAAGCTGCCGGTTGAGCATGAAACTGGACCTGTCGCTGGATCGGGAGACGGTCCTGCACTTTTTTGACCGCGTACGCCGCGAACACGCGGGCATGAGCCGCTTCCGCCGCCGCCATGACGGAACGCTGGTCCTGGAGGAAGGCGAGGCTGACCCCCAGGACTCGATCGCCCGGCGCTGGCTCCGGCTCGAGAGCGGGGCTCTGCGGTTCGGCTACTTCGCGCCTCCGTCGAACGAGGCGTGGCGGAGCTTCGGCCAGTCGCTGCTCGAATACGCCCCGTACTTCCTGTCGCTGAACGACCTGGATACGGACCATCTCGAGGTCATCTATGCCTTCGACATGGAGTACAGCGGCAACCACGATCAGCTGGTCGCCGAAACCCTATTCCACGACCATCCGCTGGTGGGCTTCATGATGGGTGAGGAGGCCACCCACGTTCTCGATTGCCAGCCCTACCTGGGCATCTCGCTCTCGCCGGCGTGTGACGTCCAGGCCTATCTGGAGGTCAAGAGTCGCACCAGCACTTTCGAGGTCCGGACCGGGGAGTACGAACCCCAGGTCCTTACCGTCTACTTGACGGTCCGCAGGTACTGGGGGGGTGACCGCCAAACGTCGCTGACCGACGCCTTCACGCGGCTGACGGCGGCCGCCGACAACCTGGCCACTCGCCGAGTCGTACCGCTGGTGGTCAACCCGCTGGCACTGGCCATCGCGAGCCGGCCGTAAAAAAGGTCGACAGGGCTGGACGCCCGCCCCTCCCGACGTCGATGCGCCACGGATCCGCGCCGTTGACCCCCTTCCGATAGGGACCTAGAATCGCTCCCCACGCAAACGCTTTGCGTCGCGCAGCGTGTCTGCTTGGCGAGCCAGAGGAACGATGAGCGTGGGGCGGATATTCCGATCCATTCCAAAGGACCAGCACCCCGATGAAGTGCGCATGACCCTCGGCGAGCACCTCGACGAGCTGCGCAGTCGGCTGATTCGGGCCTTGGTCGCGCTCTTCGTCGGAGCCATGCTCTGCTGGTTCTTCATCGACGAAATCATGGGCTTTCTCACCTCGCCGCTGTTCGCCGTGCTCCGGGCAAACGGTATCGAGACGCGGATGGTGGCCCTGAACCCGGCCGAAAACTTCATCACCTTCCTGAAAGTGGCGGTGATCGTCGGTTTCATCCTCTCCGCCCCGTACAGCATCACGCAGATCTGGGGATTCGTGGCCGCCGGGCTCTACCCGCATGAACGCAAGTGGATCCGCATGTTCGCCCCCGCCTCGATCGCCCTGTTCTTCACCGGGGCCCTGTTCCTGCTCTTGGTCGCCGCTCCCCTGCTGCTCAGTTTCCTGGTAACCTACAAGAATACCCTGCCCAACTACGACTCGCTGACCAAGATCCTGCTGACGCGCGTGGAAACGATGCCGGTCAACCAGCCCACACCCGAGAACGTGTGGCCCGCCACTCAGCCCATTCCCACCTACGAAAACGACCCGGCCAACCCGCCGGAGAGCGTCCCCTGGATCAACCGCACCAGCCGCGATGTCCGCATCCGGATCGGGGACGCCAACTACATCCTCGCCCATCTCGAGGACGTGCACAAACTGAACCGGCTCGACCCGATGATGCGGGTCGCCGATTACGTCGTCTTCATCCTCCAGCTTTCGGCGGCTTTCGGCATCGGTTTCCAGGTTCCCGTAGTCGTGGCGTTCCTGGCCACCCTTGGAATCCTCTCGACCGCACAGATGTCCAGGTACCGCCGCCACGTCATCTTCGGCATGGCCATCGTGGCGGCTATCGTGACGCCCCCGGACGTCACCAGCATGATGCTGCTTCTGCTGCCGATGATCGGACTGTTCGAGGTCGGACTACTGGTCGGAAGAGTCATTGAACGCAAACGCGCGACTCAGGCCGCCCATGCGGCGAAATGAGATCATGACGGAATAGCGAGGCTCGCGATGGCATCCACCCCTTCCCTGCGGCTCGTTACCTTGTCTCTGCTCCTGATCGCCGGACACAACGCGGCGTGGGCACAGACCGCCTGGTACACCGTCCGCGGCACGGTACCCGCCGACTGGCCGGCCGACGAAAGCGCCCCCCTGGCCGTGCCGCTGATCGAGCCGGCCACGGGCACCGAAACGATGCAGGCCTCGGTCAGCATCGACGGGCGGGAAGGCGCCAAGACCTTCGCTCAGTGCGAGGCGGCCGACCCCATCGCGGGAACACCGGCGCGGGCATGGCTGCTGCTCGCCGCAAAACCGGAGGATCGCGGCAAACCGATCACCATCACCCTGGCAGCCATGGCCAAAAGCTCCTTGCCCATCGCGTACCAGTCGGCGTTCCGGGACCCGCTCGTCAACATCCAGACCCCGGCCGGCAGGCCGGTCCTCTCCTTCCGCCATGGCCGTCCGGACCCGAAAACCAAGTACCCCATCACCGACTACCTCCACCCCATCCTCGGCCTGGACGGGGAAACGATCTCTGACCTGGAGCCCGCCGATCACCTTCACCACCGCGGCGTGTTCTGGTCCTGGGTGCGATACGACCGCAAGGGCGAACCCATCGGCGATTGGTGGATACCGAAGGGCATCGCCTGCGAAGCCGGTGAACTGAAGACCGGCGACGGCCCGGTGTTCAGCCAGTTTCGGGCCCGCCACTGGCTGACCCATCAGGCCAAGAACGCCCCAAGCCCGGCACGATTCATGCAGGAGGATGTCATCTGCCGAGTCTTCCCCGCCACGTCTCATGGCCGTGCCATTGATCTGGAGATCGCCCTCTTGGCATTGGATGAGGGCGTGCGAATCGGCGGACAGACCACACTCAACAAGGGCTACGGCGGCATGACCTTCCGGTACGGACCGGCCAAGCAAGTTGAGATCTCCCTTGACGGCAAGGTCGACCCGAAGGACATCGTCGGGGGGCGCGGCCGGTGGGCGGACTGGAGCGGCTTCTTCCGCGGCCCGGATGGCCAACCGCTGACCCGACGAAGCGGCGCCGCCGTCCTCGTTCATCCCCAGCACCCGAACGCCCCCACCACCTGGTTGACCCGGCACTACGGCGCCCTGTGCGTCACCTGGCCCGGCCTCCAGATGATCGAGGTTTCCCCAAAAGATCCGCTGCGGTTACGCTACCGGCTCTGGGTCCACCGCGGCAACGCGGTCGACGGAAAGGTGAACGATCAATACAACGCCTACGCCGCGGATTGGAAGTGGAGTCACAAGTAGGACCACCGAAAGCAAGCCACGAGCCGTCCGGCGTCCGCCTCGCAGGTCGGGTCGGCGCCGTGCTTCGGCGTTTGGACGTTTCGGAGTCGATGGAGATCCGCCGTGCCAAGATCGAAACGCACTGCTCATTATGTGGCCAGCACGCACTGGGACCGCGAGTGGTACGAGTCGTTTCAGGACTACCGGTTCCGACTGGTCAGCCTGGTGGACGAACTGCTGGACCAGATGGCGGCCGATCCCGAGTACCGGTACTTCCAGTCCGACGGCCAGTCCATCGTCTGGGACGACTACCTCGAAATCCGCCCGGAACGGCGCGAACAGGTGGTCAGCCTCGCACGGGAAGGCCGCCTGCGAATCGGGCCGTGGTACGTCATGCCCGACGAGTTCATCGTCAGCGGCGAGTCGCTGGTTCGCAATCTCCAGATGGGACTGAGGACCGCCGCCCGCTTCGGAGCGCCCTCGCGGACCGGCTTCATCTGCGACATCTTCGGACACACCTCTCAACTCCCGCAGATCCTCCGCGGCTTCTCGATCGATAACGCGTTCGTGTGGCGAGGCGTGCTGGAGAAGCCCCGGGGCGCCGTTTTCCGCTGGCAGTCGCCGGACGGCAGCGAAATCACCGCCTACCGCTTCAGCCCTCGCTATGGCTACTGCTCCTACGCTTTCCTCTCCCGTAAATGCAGCCAGATCGACCACGACCGCAACCTCGATGAGGCGATGAAAGGCCTTCGCGATCAGCTCGACTTCGAAATGGACCGCTGCCCAACGCCGTCACTCCTGATCTTCGACGGCGGAGACCACATGGAGATCGAACCGCGGACGACGCAGATCCTGCGGCGAGCCAACAAGGCGTTCACCGACGTTGAGCTCATCCACTCCCACCTCGACGGCTTCGTCGAGGACCTGCGCGAACAGCGGTCGCAGATCACCCGCGTCATCCAAGGCGAGCTTCGCGAGATCGGCGAACTCGGCGATGAGGGCTGGCTCATCCCCGGCGTGCTCAGCAGCCGCATCCACCTCAAGCAGCAGAACGCCCGGTGCGAGACCGAATTGTGCCTGTGGGCCGAGCCGTTCAGCACCTTCGCCGCTCTGCTCGGCGATCCGTACCCCGCCCGCTATCTCCAGGTCGCCTGGCGCTGGCTCCTCCAGAACCACCCCCATGACTCGATCTGCGCATGCAGCATCGACCAGGTCCACAAGGACATGGAGTATCGCTTCGACCAGAGCCGGCTCATCGCTTCGCACCTCACCCGCGACGCCCTGCAGGCCATCGCCGCTCGCGTCGAACTGCCCGAAATGGGTGACCAGGATATGGCCGTCGTGGTGTTCAACCCCTCCACCGACCCCATCGACGGCCCCGTCGACCTGACCCTGCGTTTCCCCAAGGACCTCGACGCCATCTACCAGGAGTTCTTCGGCTTCGAAGCCAAGATCGGGTTCCGCCTGTACGACACCGACGGCAAGGAGGTCGCGTACCAGTACGTCAACTGGCGCCGCGAGCGCGTCGGCTTCCGCCGCCGGCGCGGCAAGTTCCCTCAAGCCGACATCCGCCACGAGGTGGACATCACCGCGGCCCTGAAGGTGCCCGCTTACGGCTACACCCGCCTGGTCTGCCGGCCAGTCAAGCAGCCGACGCGCTACCTGGGCACCATGGTAGTCAACGACCACACCATCGCCAACGAGCATCTTCAGGTCTCCGTCGCCGCCAACGGCACCCTGACCCTCAGGGACAAACGCACCGGGCAGGTCTACGAGCGCCTGCTGACCGTCGAGGATCGGGCCGACATCGGCGACGGCTGGTACCATGGTGTGGCGGTCAACGATGAGGTCCATAGCTCAATTGCCTCGGCCGCGGACCTGGCGGTCACCGCGGATGGCATCCACAAGGCGACACTCAAGATCCGGGCCACACTCCAGGTGCCGGACCGTTTCGACTTCGACTCGATGCGCCGCGGCACCGCGATCGCCCCGCTGGTGATCACCCACCACGTCACCCTGCGGCAGGGCAGCGACCACGTCGAAGTGCGAACCGAAGTCGAGAACACCATCCGCGACCACCGCGTCCGCGTCCTCTTCCCGACAGGCGCGAAGACCGACACCTACTCGGCCGACAGCGCCTTCGACGTGGTGGAGCGGGCGATCGCCTTGCGGCCCGACAACGCCAAATACAAGGAACTGGAGGTCGAGACCCGGCCGCAGCAGACCTGGACCGCGGCCCATGACGACACCCGCGGCCTGGCGGTCGTCGCGACCGGCCTGCCGGAATCCACGGTTCGCGATCTCCCGGAACGGCCCATCGCCCTTACCCTGCTGCGCTCGTTCATCAAGGCAGTACTCACCAGTGGCAACGAGGGGGGTGAGATTCAGGGCCGCCACGAGTTCCGCTTTCTGATCGTCCCCTTGGCCGGAAGCCCGGATCGGGCGGGCTTGTGCCGACTCGGCCAGAGACTCGCCGCCGGCGTCCGCACCGTGCAGATCGAGCGGCACGATGCCAAACCCCTCGCGACCGCAAGCCCGTCGAGCCGGAGCCTTCCGCCCACCCTCGGTTTCCTGAAGGTCGCATCCGCCCAGACGGTCGTCACCGCGGTCCAACGCGCCGGCGACAAGGAAGTGGCTTCGGTCCGGTTGTTCAATCCCACCCCGGCCACCATCACCACCGCGCTGGCCCTGCACGACTGCCGGAACGCAGGCGAACTCACCGACCTGGAAGGAAAAAGCCGCGAGCCGATCAAGAGCAGTGACCAGGGCGCAGAAATCCAGCTCACCGGCAAGCAGATCGCCACCGTCCGATTCACGGAGTAACACTCCGAAGGAGAGATCATGAGCGGCGTTCGGTTCACGCACACGGTTGGCTTGATGACCCTGGCGATCGCCGAGATCATCGCCGGCTGCAACGACCAGGCCGCATCCACACCCCCGCCGCAAGACGTCACCGATTTGGTGGTCATCACCCCCCATGCCGTGCCGATTCGCGAGGCGTTCGCCGACGGCTTCCGACGATGGCAGACCGCTCACCACATCGAGCCACCCATCACCGTGCGGTGGATCAGCCACGGCACCCTGGAATGCCAGCGGTACATCCTCGACCGCTTCGGCGAGCAGCGCGAGGCGGACGAGGCGGGCATCGGCGTCGACGTGTTCTTCGGCGGCGGGCTGGCGGTCCACCAGTCCCTGGCGGCTCAAGGCCTGGCCCACCCTGTCAAGGTGCCCGATGCGACCCTCGCGGCCATTCCCAAGGACCTGAACGGCCAGCCCTTGCGGGCCCCGGATGGCAGCTGGTACGGTACGGCCCTCGGCGGCTACGGGATCCTGTTCAATGCCGTCGCTTGCAGGGCCAGGGACGTCCCGGTTCCGACCACCTGGGTCGACCTGGCATCGCCCGCCTTCGCCGGATGGGTGGCAGCGGCGGACCCCGCCCAGTCGGGCAGCACGACCCAGTGCTTGGCACTCATCCTCCTCAAACACGGCTGGGTGGAGGGTTGGGGAATCGTGTCCGGCCTGCTGGCCAACTCCAACGGCCTCTTCTCCGCCAGCGCCAACATAGCACCTACGGTGGAGGCCGGGATCGCCCTGGCCGGCCTCGAACCCGAGTTCGTCGCCCGCAGGAGCATCGCCGCGTCAAAGGGAACCATGGAGTACGTCAACCCGCCCGGCGCCACCGCGATCATTCCCGACCCGGTCACCGTCCTCAAAGGGGCGAAAGAGCCGATCGCCGCCGCTCAGTTCGTCGAGTTCGTGCTCTCGTTCGAGGGGCAGGCACTGTGGGCTCTGCCGGCTGACGCGGCCGGCGGACCGCCGGGTGAAGCTCTCTACCGGTATCCCATTCGCCCAGATGTCTATCAGAAGCTCGACGGTCAACTGCTCGTCAAGGGCAACCCGTTCTCCGAACAAGCCGGTCTTCGCGTGGATCCGGCGGACGAGCGGGCGTACACCGCCTTGCTGCCCCATCTGATCAGAGCAGCATGCGGACCCAACCACCTCGCCCTCCAGAAAGCCTGGCGACAGGCGGCGGCGTCCCCCGGCCAACCTGCACAGCTCCAGACGCTGAAGACTCCGCCGTTCGCCAAGGAACAGGCACTGCAGTACGCAAGCCTCTGCTCCCAGGATCCGCATCAGGCAGGCGAGTTGGAGGCCCAGTGGTCCAAGCTCTTCGAAGACCGCTATCGCGCGGTCCTGGAGAACGCCCCGCAGTAAACATGCATGGCACGGCGCAAGTCATCACGCACACCGGCGGGAGACCGACGAGAACCGTCGCCGGAATCCGGTGCCCCTGGGCCGCCCGTACCTCCAAAAAGAAGAAAGAGGACTACCCCACGTCGGGACCGCAAACCCCCACCCGTGGCCGCGGAGCCTCCTCCCGCG